>QILJ01000337.1 GCA_003233295.1 Ignavibacteria bacterium
GGCATATTATCTATTTCAGCACAAAACTTAAGGTCGTCTTCAAAACCATTTTCTATCAATAATTTACCATGTTCACTTTCACGGAGCATTTCTAATACATTTGAACCGAACTGCTCATTTAAAACCAAACTAGCTTTAGCGGCATCGGTAATTTCAATATTTTCTTTTAACGATTGCATCTTTTGGATCAATGCACCGGCACAAATAGTATCCTCTATACAGAACATACCATGAGAACCTGCTGCAATAATTTCTACATCTTTATCAAGCTCGGTCAATTGTTCTGCAATAGTAGATAAATTATTAAAACTTGTGATAAATAATTTATCCGAATATTTTGCTTTTACTACAGCTTTTGATCCATTAGTTGTAAACAAAATTATCGACTTACTATAGACCAATCCTTTTGTATAATCCTGCGGTGAATTGCCGAGATCAAATCCATCAATAATCTTAGTATTTCTTTCTCCGCATAACAGAGTCTGACCGCCATGAGCATTTACGGAAATCTTCATTGCAAAATCAATTGATCCCACAGGAATAACTTCCTTTGCCCCGTTATTCAATGCTTGAACAATCACCGATGTTGCTCTTAAGACATCTATAACAACCGAAGTTTTCCCGGTGAAATAAAGTTCGTCAACATTATTTGGAGATAATAATACGTTTACTTTCATTTGTCCGCAATTTTATTTTTGTCCTCATTTATCATGCTAACTGCATGTTACTTTTTAATAAAAGGCAATTTAACAATTGTTAATGGAATTTCCTTATTCCTTACCTTTACATTAAGCTGTTCATCTGAATCTATATAATTTTCATCTACATAACCAAGTGCAATCGGGTGACCGAGAATCGGGCTTAAGGTACCGCTTGTAATATTGCCAACAATTTCGCCGTTTAGTGCAATTTCGTAACCATGCCTCGGTAAAACTCTTTCTTCCGAGATCATTGCAACCAGTTTACGTTTTACGCCTTCTTCCTTAACTTTAAGAATAGCGTCTCGCCCGATAAAGTCACCTTTATTCACTTTTGTTATCCAACCTAACCCCGCTTCAATAGGATTTGTTGTTTCATCAATATCATTTCCGTATAAACAAAAACCCATTTCTAATCTTAAGCTATCCCTAGCGCCAAGTCCAGCAGGCTGAATCTGGTATTTTTTACCAATATCAAATAGTTTATCCCAAAATTTCTCAGCTTTTTTTTCATCGGTTTTAAAGTACAATTCGTATCCCAATTCACCTGTGTAACCTGTACGCGATACCAGCATATCAATTTCATCACATTTTGCATTAAAAAAGCGATAGTATTCTAAATCTAACTTTCTATCACAAATTCCCTGCAAAACTTTTTGGGAATTTGGTCCTTGTACAGCAAGCAGAGAATATTCATCACTCTCGTTCAGTATTTCTACTCCGAATGAATTATTCTTATGCATCCAGTTAACATCTTTTTCAATATTTGAAGCATTTATTACAAGAAAATATTCATTCTCATCAATTCTATAAACCAACAAGTCGTCAATAATTCCGCCATTTTCGTTACACATTGCCGAATACTGCACACTGCCGTCAGATAATTTAGAAACATCGTTGATGGTAAGATACTGAACAAAATCGAAAGCACGCTCCCCTTTTATTCTAACTTCTCCCATGTGTGAAACGTCAAAAACCCCAACAGAATTTCGAACGGCTTTATGCTCATCAATTATTGAGGTGTATTGAACAGGCATTAAATATCCGGCAAAATCAATTAGTTTTGCTCCTAATCTTTCGTGTATATTATAAAACTTCGTCTTTTTCATCTACTTGTAATTTTACTTTTTTATCAATACAGTTGACTTTATTATCAAACTATAGTTGAGTTTAATTTGTTCCAATCACTCAAAAATTTATCAATACCGTTATCGGTAAGAGGATGTTTGAATAATTGCTCTATAACTTTAAATGGAACCGTTGCAATATCTGCGCCAATCATTGCCGCTTCAACGATATGAAGAGGATTTCTTATACTTGCAACAATTATTTCAGTTTGAAAATCATAATTATCATAAATTTGAACAATTTGCTCGATCAAATCCATTCCAACAGCACTTATATCATCAAGTCTGCCTACAAACGGACTAATATAAGAAGCTCCGGCTTTTGCAGCTAAAATTGCCTGACTGGCTGAAAAGCACAAGGTAACATTCGTTTTTATTCCTAAACCAGATAATGATTTAACAGCTTTAATTCCATCTTTGGTTAACGGAATTTTTACCACGATATTCTCATGAATAGCCGCCAGTTCTTTTGCTTCGTTAATCATTCCTTCATAATCAAGAGCAATTACCTCAGCGCTGATAGGTCCGTCAACAATTTTAATAATTTCATCTAATAAACCTTTAAAATCTTTTCCTTCTCGTGAGACAAGTGTAGGATTGGTTGTAACCCCGTCCAAAATACCTATTGCTGCGGCTTCTTTAATTTCTTCAATGTTTGCCGTATCGATAAAAAATTTCATTTTAATTCTCTCATTTATTAATCTTATATTGAAACTTACTAAATATTATAAATAATCTTGCGTAATTTCTTTCCCGGTTTTAGCATCAAGGAATCTGAATGCTTGAGGATTCACATCGGTTTTTTCTTCCAATTTTATACGCACAAAATATTTCAACTGCAGTTTTTTGATTGTTGAAAATGGTCCTTCTCTCAATTTCAATCCCAAGGAATTATGCACCAGCAATCGTAAAGAATGTTTATTCCCGTCGTTTTTATATCTCTGCAGCCAGCGATCAATTTCGTGCATTAAACTGGATTTTTTCTGCATAATGCCGGTTCCGTTACAAAAATGACAAATCTCATGAGTGGATTCCAAAATATTTTCACGAATTCGCTCACGCGTTATCTGCATCAAGCCGAAATCTGTCATCGGCAGCATTGCAATTTTTGCACGATCTTTCTTGAATTCTTTTTTCAGTTCATCATAAATTTTCTTTCGGTTCCTATCTTCCTCAAGATCAATAAAATCAATAACAACAAGTCCGCCGATATCTCTCAACCTTAACTGGTGCGCAATTTCTCTAGCTGCTTCCAGATCGGTTTTAAGAGAATTTAGCTCTTGCTCTTTTTTAGCAGCATAACGTCCGCTGTTAACATCAATTACAGACATTGCCTCGGTATGTTCAATAAATAAGTAACCTCCGCTGGGAAGATCGACCTTTCTGGTCATTATACTTTTTATCTGCTCTTCTATCCTGAATTCCTCGTATATCGGAACCGAACTTTTGTACAGATTGATCTTATCAAGTAACTCGGGTTGATGAGTATTGATATAGCTTCGAATTTCTTTAAAAAGCTTTTTCGAATCTATAAAGATATTAGAAACATCAGGAGTAAAAAGATCTCTGATAACACTGATAGTTGTACTGAGGTCTCTATAAACCAAGTATGGAGGAGAATTTTTCTTAACTTCTTCCTGTATTTGCTCCCACGTTTTGACCAAGAAATTTAAGTCAGCTTTTAATGCTTCCTCACTTTGGTCTTTAGAAGCGGTTCTTATAATTAAACCGCAATTTGAAGGAATAATTCCCCTGGCTAAATTTTTAAGTCTTTTACGTTCCTTATAATCGGATATTTTTCTTGATATGCCGATCTGTTTTTCATATGGGATAAGAACACAGAATCTTCCGGGAATGGAGATTGAACTGGAAACTCTAACTCCCTTACCTTTTACAGGTTCTTTCAGAATTTGGACTAAAATTTCCTGTCCTTTTTTCAGTTTTGGATATTGTCTTGATCTGGTTTCTTTTTTTTCATCATTTCCCTGCTGAGGTTTATTTGGTTCATCCTCTTCAGGCTCGGCAACGAAATCATCATCGGCAAAATTAAGGTTATCCCTTAAAGTATCCCCGATATCCGAGAAATGAAGAAATCCATCATGTTTAAGTCCAATATCTATAAAGGCAGCTCGTATTCCGGGTAAAACTCTTGCAACTTTACCCAGATAAATATTGCCGACCATCCTGCTTTTTTCCGGATGATCAACAAAAAAATCCACTAATTTTCCATCCTCAGTTATAGCTACCCTATTCTGAGAGGCAGTGGAACTAATAATAATTTCTTTTTGCATTAAAACTTCTCGCTTGTAAACAAATTGATTAACTGACTTTATTTATCCAGCCAAAACACAACTCGTTCACCAAATTTTTTGTTAATCAACTCACGATCTTCTGAAGGATAAAATCCCGCATTTAATTTTTTCGTATGATCGTGAATTATTTCAATTTCATTTTCTATGGATTTAACGCTTGTTATTTTTTTTATCAGCGTATTTATTCCATCACAATTTTTGTAATACCAGATAATATTCTTTTTTGCTTTTATAGCAGCGATATTATCCGCATATTCTTTTGATAACAGTTCGCAATGATGAATTGATATTTTCTCAATTTCATTAAAACTTGGTTCGCCCGGATCAACTCCATTTTTAAGATATTCAGCATACCTGCTGAAAATAAATGGATTTCCAAGCGCTCCCCGTGCGATCATCACGCTATCACAACTAGTTTCGGCGGTCATGTTAATTATATCTTGAGGAGTAAAAAGCGACCCATTTCCAATTACAGGAATATCTACAGCCTCTTTGACCTTTTTTATCCATTCCCACATAGGTTTATCTTTATAGTGGGAATTCCTGGCGCGTGCATGTATAAATATGAGTGATGCGCCATTATCCTGAGCAACTTGAGCGCTTTCTAAAATATTTACTCTGTTTATACTTTGCCCAAGACGCAATTTTACCGAAACCGGTATATCATCAGCAGCCGAAACCATTGCTTTGACCAACTCTCCCATCAGCAGCGGATTATCCAGAATTGCCGCCCCGAGGTTGTGTTTGGTCACGTTTTGTACCGAACATCCAAAGTTAATATCAATTAAATCAGGCTTATATCTTTTTATTTCCGTTACTGCCTGATAAAGATAATCCGGCTCATTACCAATTAACTGCACGCCAATTGGTTTCTCATCTCTGGAATAAGCAAACTGCCGAAGCGCATAAAACTCGTTATCAACAATACCTTTGGCACTAACCATCTGGGTAAATGTTAATCCGGCACCGTACTCTTTGCAAATTTTTCTGAAAGGAGCATCCGAAACGTCAGCCATGGGCGCCACAAATAATTTGCTGCCTAAATCTAACTTACCAAGTTTCAATGATGTCCCTTTCTATTCTTAAACAAAAAGAACGATGCCGGGTAATACCCAGCATCACACTTTAAAAGAACAATTAGTCTTTCTTTTCTTCTTTTGACTTATCCTTAGACTCGTCATTTAATACAGCTTTTCTCGAAAGACTGAATTTCCCGTTTTCCATTTTTAGTAATTTTACTTTTATCTTGTCGCCCTCTTTAAGAACATCTGAAACTTTATTAATCCTCTCATTGGAAATTTGAGAGATGTGCAGAAGTCCTTGAGTACCGGGAACGAATTCAACAAAAGCCCCGAAGTCAGTTATTTTTATAACCGTACCTTCATATTCATGACCAATTTCAGGATCGGTAACTAAAGCTTTAATTACTTCTTTTGCCTTTCTGGCATCCTCGGTATTTACGCCGGCAATACTTACCTTACCGTCTTCTTCAATGTTTATCTCAACACCAAAATCCTTTTGGATACCTTGAATGGTTTTACCACCGGAACCGATTACCGCACCAATTTTATCCGGGTTTATCTGAATAAATAATAACGACGGAGCAAATGGCGAAATAGCTTCACGCGGTTCGGTTATCGTTTCAGCCATCTTTCCTAAGATGTGCATTCTACCATCCTTTGCCTGCTTCAGAGCTGCTTCCATAATCTCATACGAGATACCCTGAATCTTAATATCCATCTGAATTGCAGTTATTCCTTTATCGGAACCTGCAACTTTAAAATCCATATCGCCGAGATGATCTTCATTACCAAGTATATCACTTAGAACTGCGTAATTATCTTCTTCTTTAACCAATCCCATTGCAATACCGGCAATTGGAGCTTTTACAGGAACACCGCCATCCATCAATGCTAACGAACCGGCACAAACCGTTGCCATTGACGATGAACCATTCGATTCCAAAATGTCAGAATTAATTCTGACAGTATAAGGGAATTTTTCCTTCGGAGGAATGATATACTTCAGCGCACGCTCTGCTAAATTACCATGACCAACTTCTCTTCTTCCAACTCCGCCGTATCGACCGGTTTCGCCGACACTGAATGGAGGAAAGTTGTAATGAAGCATGAAAGACTTTTTAAATTCATCGCCAAGTCCGTCAATTATTTGCTCGTCTCTTGAAGTCCCTAAAGTCAACGTTGTTAAACTTTGAGTTTCTCCGCGAGTAAACAAACCGGAGCCGTGGGTTCTTGGAATTATGCCAACCTCAGAAGAAATCGGACGAATGTCGGTTAAGCCTCTGCCGTCAAGTCTTTTACCTTCTTCCAATATCCTTTTGCGCATTAACTCTTTTTCAATATCATGAATTACATTTTTTATAGCGCCTTCTTCTTCGGGATATTTTTCAGCAAGTTTTTCAATAACCTCTTCTGTTATCTCATCATTTTTTGCGTATCTATCTTCTTTTGCTAAAACGGTGGAAACAACATCTTTGAATTTATCGTAAGCAAGCTCATGAACATCTTTTACCAATTCTTCATTAACTTCCTTAGCTTCAACCTGCATTTTCGGTCTGCCGCAAGCTTCAACAAGTTCTTTCTGCACGGCGATCAGCTTCTGAATTTCTGAATGAGCAAATTTTAGAGCTTCCAGCAAATCTTCCTCGCCAACCTCTTTGGACTCACCTTCAACCATCATGATTGAACTTTCGGTCCCTGCAATAGTAAGTTCCAGATCGCTCTCTTCAATCTGCTGCACAGTCGGATTAACAATAAGCTCACCGTTAACTTTTCCAACCCTTATTTCACCGATCGGCTCGAGGAAAGGAATATCCGAGATAGCCAAAGCTGCTGAAGCACCAACAGCCGCAACTACATCTGGGTCGTTCTCACCATCATACGAATAAACAAACGCAGCAATTTGAGTATCATTATTGTAATCACTGGGGAAGAGAGGTCTAATCGGTCTATCGATCAATCGTCCGCTTAAAATTTCTTTTTCAGTCGGTCTACCTTCTCTCTTGAAAAAACCACCGGGTATTTTACCAGCAGCAAATGCTTTTTCTTTATATTCTACAGAAAGAGGAAAATAATCCAACTCTGTATTAGGTTTTTTTGAAGCAACGGCAGTAACCAAAACCATTGTATCACCATATCGCACCATTACAGCGCCATTAGCTTGCTTAGCTAATTTACCGGTTTCGATTGTTAGTTTTTTTCCACCGATTTCTACTTCTTTTGTAATAATCATTTTTACCTTCTTATTTTCTTATTTTCAATTCTTTAATTATGCTTCTATATCTTTCAATGTCTTTACCGCTAATATAATCAAGCAATCTTCTTCTTCTTCCTACCATCATCATTAGTCCTCTTCTGGAAGCATGATCTTTTTTATGCTCGTTAAAGTGAGTAGTAAGTTTGTTGATACGCGCAGTCAGCAAGGCAATTTGTACTTCTGCTTTACCGCTGTCTTTTCCGTTTTCACCAAACTTTTCGATGATCTCCTGTTTTTCTTCTTTTGTTAAATTCATTTTTTAACTCCTAATATATTATTAATTCGATTAGATCTCAGAATTACCCGAAATCCATTAGTTAATTATTGATCCAATATATTGGATCGATTTTCTTTTATCTCTTTCTATTTGATAAATCAATTCTTCTTTAGATTCAAACTTTTTTTCGTCTCTCAACCTTTTAAGCAGTGATACCTTGATCTCTTCGCCATAAATATCTTTATTGAATTCTATTAAGTGAACTTCAATAATCACACTGGTTGTATCAGAAAAAGTTGGTCTAACTCCAATATTCATTACACCATAAACCGTATTATCTTGAATTTCACATTCAACTATATACACTCCATTTCCCGGTATAAGTTTTCTTTTATTTTCAACTTCAATATTTGCAGTCGGAAATCCTAAAATAGTTCCTCTCGCTACACCTTTAACAACCTTGCCGTGAAAACAATAATTCCGATCGAGCAGTTCAGCCGCTAATTCTATTTTTCCTTCCAACAGTGCGTTACGAATAAGAGTACTGCTCACAACATATTCATTTTTAGAAACCGGTTCAACGATCTCAACAGTAAAATCATTTTCCATTCCTAATTTTTTCAATTGGTCTTCATTACCGCCGCGATCTTTTCCGAATTTGTGATCGTGACCAATAATTATATGCTTAGCGCCGATCTTTTCGCAAACAATATGTTTAATAAAATCTTCCGAAGATCGCTCGGAAAATTCCTTTGTAAAATTCACAACTAATAAATTATTTACTCTCAACGATTCCAATAATTCAATTTTCTCTTCCAAAGTTGAAAGCAGCTTAATGTTATAATCCGACACAACCGTTCTAGGATGAGGTTCAAACGTGATAACCACATCTCGCAAGTTATTTTTTTCAGCATAACTTTTAAGTCTGAAGATAATATCTCTATGACCTGCATGGACACCGTCAAATGTTCCAATAGTCAGCACCGAATTTACATCTTTTCCTATTTCATCTATCGATCTAAATATCTGCATCTAATCCGCAATAAAATTATTTTTCTTTTCAAACTCATCAACCGTAAGTGCATCTTCAGCTTTATATTTACCAATTGCATCTCTACGTAATGCTTTCAAATATCCGCCGCAGCCGAGCTTTTCACCAAAATCGTCTGCAATTACCCTGATATATGTTCCTTTGGAACATCGTATCTTAAATTCAATCTCCGGTAAAGCAATTTTCAATATTTCAAATTCATAAACTGTAACAGTTCTTGGCTCTCTTCTTACTTCAACACCTTTTCGAGCAAGTTTATAAAGCGCTCTTCCCTTATGTTTCAGCGCCGAATACATCGGCGGGATCTGCTGAATTTCTCCAACAAAACTTTTCCTAATCTCATCAATCATTTCATCCGTAATATCAGCATAGCTTCTTTCTTTTATCACTTCAGTCTCAGCATCCATCGAAGGAGTCCTTTTCCCTAACTCAATTATTCCAGAATAAGTTTTTTCCAGGTCCTGGTACTTGTAAATCTCCTTCGTCTTTTTACCAACGCAAACAATAAGCAATCCGGTTGCTGCAGGGTCAAGTGTACCTGCATGACCGACTTTTTTTACATTGACAATCTTCCGGATTCTATAAACCGCATTAAAGGAAGATTTACCTTTTTCCTTATCAATTAAAATAACCTCGCCCAAGGCGTAATCACAATTTGAAAGATCAGTTGACGCTTTAGTTATCATCTTTATGAATCTTTTTGAAAATGTTCTCCATTTTTTCAACATAATCAAGTGTGTCATCGATATAAAAATCAAGATCAGGTATATTTCTTAAGTGATTGATCTTTGAAGCCAATAGACTTCGTATATACCCTTTTATCTGATTCAGTTTATCGATCTTTTCCTCTCGATTTTCTTTTTCAAAAATTGAGATGTAGATCTTTGCACTTTTAAGATCGGGGGTTACCTTTACACTTGTTACTGTCAGCATTCCCAAAGAAGGATCTTGAATTTTATAAAGAAAAATCAAGCTAATCTCTTCTTTGATCAATTCTGCTATTTTTTCTAATCTTATAGACATTAATTTTCTAATTTCTTTTTAGTTTCAACAATCTTATAAACTTCTATCACATCATTCACTTTAATATCATTGAAATTGGCAATGTTCAGTCCGCACTCGTAACCGGCAACTACTTCTTTTACATCATCTTTAAATCGTTTCAGAGATGCAAGAGTTCCTTCATAGATAACAATTCCATCACGGAATAATCTAATTTTATCAGTACGAGATATTTTCCCCTCCTGAACGTAGCACCCGGCAACTGTTCCCAATTTAGGCACTTTGAATGTATCACGAATTTCAAGCGTTCCAACAGACTCTTCCGAGATGATTGGAGAAAGTAATCCTTCTAACGCCGATTTCACCTGGTTAATAGCATCATAAATAACATTGTACAATCGAATATCAACTTTTTCGGTTTCTGCCAATTTTCGGGCATTGGTATTTGCACGCACATGGAATCCAATTATTATTGCACCGGAAGCCGCAGCTAACAGCACATCGCCTTCTGTAATTCCACCTACTGCCTTATGGATAACATTTACTTTTACCTCTTCGTTCGAAAGTTTCATCAGCGAATCTGCTAATGCTTCAACCGAACCGTCCACATCACCCTTAACAATTATCGGAAGATTTTTAACTTCACCGGTACTTATCTGTT
This sequence comes from Ignavibacteria bacterium, assembly GCA_003233295.1. The sequence continues at coordinate 10,345 of QILJ01000337.1, forward strand.
GTGCTATCTCGTCAAGTGTTATCAGTTTAACTTGCCTGTTATCTTGTTCTCGTTTCAACTGCTGACGTTTAATTGCTACTTCACGCGCTTCTCTTTCCGATTTAACAACAGCAAATATATCTCCGGCTTGAGGTGTTCCTTCAAAACCAAGTATCAATGCAGGCGAGCCTGAAGAAACTTCTGTAAGTTTCTTACCTCTTTCGTCAAACATTGCTCTTACTTTACCTTGATAAACTCCGGCTACAAAAGGGTCTCCAACCCTGAGGGTTCCCTTTTCAATAAGAACAGTTGAAGTAATTCCTCGTCCCGGCTCTAATTTTGATTCTACTACAACTCCTCTTGCAATCCTGTTTGGATTTGCTTTCAGTTCCAGAAGTTCCGCTTCAAGAAGTATCTTTTCCAGAAGCAGATCAACGTTCTTTCCGGTTTTAGCAGATACTTCAACAGATTGATACTTACCGCCCCAATCCTCAACGAGAATATTGCGTTCGGCTAATTGCTGTTTTATCTTTTCAATATTGGAGCCTGGTTTATCAATTTTATTTATGGTAATGATAATAGGCACATTGGCAGCTTGAGCATGATTTATAGCTTCAATCGTCTGAGGCATTACAGCATCATCCGCAGCAACAATCAACACAACTATATCGGTGATCTTTGCACCCCTTGCCCTCATTGCTGTAAAAGCTTCGTGACCAGGAGTATCTAAGAATGTGATTTTCCTTCCGTCGCCTACCTCAACTTGATAAGCCCCAATATGCTGAGTAATACCGCCCGACTCACCGGCAACAACATTTTCTCTTCTTATAAAATCAAGTAGAGAAGTTTTTCCATGATCAACGTGACCCATAATTGTTACAATCGGCGGACGCTCAACCAAAGTATCTTCCGCATCCTCAGCATCTGCGAGCATATCAGTAGAATATTCATCTTCAAACTCAACTTCAAATCCAAATTCATCAGCAACAAGAGTGATGGTTTCAGAATCCAACCTTTGATTGATAGAGACCATCAGACCTAATCCCATGCATTTAGCAATCACATCACTGACCGAAACATTCATTAAATTAGCAATCTCATTTACAGAAATAAATTCTGTAACTTTTATTATCATTTGTTCTAATTCTTGCTGCTCTTCTATCTTTTCCTGCTCTTCCTGCTTTATTTTCTTTCTTTTCTTTCTGAAACTTGCTCTATCGGAAACACCGGTTTCGTCAATACTGAGCATAGTCCGCTTGATAGCAGCTTCAACTTCACGCTTATCAATTTCGGCTTTCTTAACTCTCTTAAACTTTTTAGCTTTTACTGTTTCTTCAACTGCACCAGGTTTTTTCCTAGCTTTTAATCTTTTTCGCTTGCCTTTATGTTCATCTGTTGAATCAGATTTATCTTTTTGAGTAGAAGTGGTAGTTTTTTTCTCTTTACTTTCTCCAGCTTCTTCTTTTTTCCTGCCTTTTTTCTTTTCAGATTTCAACTCAATCTTTCCGACCACAGTAAGCCCTTTTTTCTTACCTTTGATCTCTTTCTCGCCTTCAGTTTGGAAACTATCTTCTTCAGTTTTTTCTGGTTCTTCAGTCTCTTCTGATTCAGAAACTTCTTCCTCAATTTCAGAGGTTTCTTCAACTTCCTCGGATGGCTCTTCTTCAGCAACTGCTGTTTCAGTTTCAACCTCTTCCAACTCTTCCTCATCTTGCTGTGAATCAGAACCGGCTTTATCAGCTCTCATTTTATTGAATCTTTCAAGCTTTCTTTTATGTTCGTCCGATTTATCAATATCCTTTTTAAAGTGAGATTGAATATCAGAAAGCATCTCGTCCGTAAGGAGTGTCATATGAGATTTTATCTTATATCCTTTCTCGCTCAAGAAATCAACAATGGCTTCAGTTGATATGTTAATATCAGAGGCTAGTTTATAAATTCTAAGTTTTTTTGGTTTTTTAGTTTCTGCCATATTAGCGAATACCTATATTAAATTTCTCTATTCTTCTTCAAATTGATTTCTTAAAATTTCAATTATTTCTTCTGCTTTATCATCTTTGAGTTCTTCAATTTCCTTCAATGCATCAACGCCGGCTGTCAGAACTTCCACAGCAGTATCATATCTGTTTGCGATAAGCAAATCAACAACCTCAGTACCTAATTCTTCACGAAGCTCAACCAATTCAATGTCGTCTTCATATTCTTCGTACGGTTTTTCCTCTCGGATCACATCTATCTCATAACCGGTTAATTTCATAGCTAATCTGATATTTACGCCGTTCCTACCGACGATAAGGGAAACTTGATCGCTGTCGGCGAGTACATTACAGCGTTTTTCTGCTTCATCCAATTCAATTTGTTTTAATTTTGCCGGCGCTAACGATCTTTGAATAAGAACTATCGGATCATCGGAGTAATTTATAACATCAATATTTTCATTGTTCAGTTCTCGTACAATTGCATGAATTCTTACACCTTTCATCCCAACACAAGCGCCGACAGCATCAATTCTCGGGTCTTGCGATTCAACTGCAATTTTTGCTCTTTCGCTCGGTTCACGCGCAATTCTTTTTATCTCGATTATTCCATCATAAATTTCCGGAATTTCTATCTCGAATAATTTCCTCAAGAATAAATTATCTGAACGTGAAATAATAATAACAGGTCCATTAGGTGTCTGCTTCACTTCCTTTATCACCGCACGGATCGTATCTCCTTTTCTGTAACGCTCGCGCGGAATTTGCTCGGAACGCGGAAGTAAAAGTTCATGTCGATTATGATTTACCAAGATATCATTCCTACGAACTTGATAAATATCACCCACAATTATTTCACCAACCATCTCAGAATATTCGTTATAAACCAGTTCTTTTTCAATTTCTCGAATTCTTTGATTAAGATTCTGACGCGCCAGATTTATCAATCTTCTGCCGAAAGAACTCAATTCTAACTTTTCAACATAATCATCACCGACCTCAAGTTCCTCTTCGTTTCCTTTTTCTTCAACTTCAGCTATACTGATCTCGGTTTCCGGGTCCTCAACTTCATCAACAATAGTTCGCTCAAGGAATATCTCAATGTCGCCCTTATCCATATTAGCTATAACATCAAAATTTGCCTCCTGACCATATTTTTTCTTTACCATCACTCCGAATATCTCTTCAATAATGCCTGCTAGGACATCTTTGTCAACATTCTTCTCCCGAACCATTTGAGCAAAGGACTCAACTATTGCACTGTTCATTTATTATTGCCTCCGTAATTAAAATCTGACTAATACTTTTGCAGATCTTATTTTTTTGATATTTATTACTTTTATTTCCTTTTTTATTTGAAACTTAAGGTCATCGTCAGCTACTTCTAACAATTTTCCTTCAAGTTTCGAACTACTTTCATCCTCAAGAAGTTTCAATTCAAAACTTCTTCCAATATTTCTTTTAAACTGCTGAATAAATTTTAACGGTCTATCGATACCCGGAGAAGAAACATCTAATCTATAACGCGATACAATTAAGCCGTCCTCTTCTATCATGTCACCCACGGCTCTGCTTACGTTTTTACAATCATCAACAGTCACACCTGCTTCTTTATCGATATAGACCTCTAGAATACGGTTCCGAGAATCACCTCTAAAATCCATATCAATAAAAAGATAACCGAGATCCTCGGTCATTTCTTTTGTTTTTTCTAATATTTCTTTCTTATTCAAATTCATACCAATAAAAAACGCCCTCTACGGGGCGAATTAGGATTTTAAATTTACCAACTAATAATGAGATTAGCAAGTTATTTTAAGCTTTAAATACAAACCGATGCAACGCAAAAATCGCTTTAACAATAAAGTTCGTCCTACTAAGTAACTTTAATTTTCTCACTATTTCAAAAGGATCATTTTTCTACTTTGAACAAATTCTCCACTTCGCAGACTATAGAAATATATACCAGAAGTCAATTTACTTGCATCAAACTCGACTTCATAATTACCAGGCTGCTGCTGTTTGTTTACGAGAGTTGCCACTTCTCTACCGAGTATGTCGTAAACCTTTAATGTTACCAACCCACCCCTTCCGTCCCCTCCTTGGAGGGGAAACTTGGCAATGGAATATTTTATTTTTGTACTCGGATTGAATGGATTGGGATAATTTTGTTCAAGACCAAATTTGCTAGGAACATTATCTTTGTTTTCAACCGAAACAACTAAATTTTGATATTCAAATATTTCGATATCGTCGATGTACCATCCGTCTTCTTCAACATATTCATCGGATTTGAGTTGAAATCTTAATAAAATATTATCATTTGTAAACTGAGCTAGATCGATTATTTCCTTAACCCAATCACTAACTTTTCCGTCATATACCGGTTTTCCGGACGGCTGAAAAGCTCCTGCTCCTACAGTTGAAAAATCTCCTCCAAGTGGGGTCCAAGTATTACCGCTATCAGCAGAGATCAAAACTTGTCCATAGTCCCAACCTTTTTCAATATAGAACTTTGTTCTAAACGACAAAAAAGGTTTTGCAATTTCTGAGAGATCGATCTCTGTTTTCTTGGTCAATGTGACGTTTGAGTTTGATAAATAAGCCCCATTTTTACTATCGGTAAAAGAGAAAGGCGAACTATAGAAATCGTTGGTGGTCAACTCCCATTGAGCACTAACATTCGATTCTGAAATCCAATCATTCATTGACGATGCATCATCGGCAAAGTAAATTTTCGGGACACCGACAACTAGCGATACATGCTCAGTAGATAAAAGCAAGTTTCCCGTATACACTTTAACAGTTAGTTCAATACTTTCTCCGGCAACTACACTATCTGAAATTACAAATTTCGCTGCATCGGGAAAAGACGCTTCTTCTCGTGATTCAAGTTTTGCTATTTCGATATAATCTTGAGAAACTGATATCTGATCACTTTCCGAGGTTACCTGCATCCTTATATTATCTGCAGTTTGTAATCCTTTATTCTTTAGAGTAATAGAGATTTTACCGCTGTCGCCCGCAGAATAATATTCTTGATCAAACTTAACCTTTTCGGCATTGACAAATCCGCCGGAAACCCAAGATAAATACAAATTCGGATATACGTTTTCTTCAGCAAGCGGAATTATTTTATCTTCACTTGGCCAAAAACTGTTACCCACTTCTGGTGTCATTGCAAGTATTTTATTTTTCTCCGTCTGCTCACCATAAAACCAATCATCCGAATCACCGTTAACTGCATAAATAATATCAGAAGAAAATCCCCAAGTGTAATTATTGTACTGAGTCATATCGGAAGCAATATCTCTGTAAAATAGTGAATCATGAGTTTCTTCAGGAATATATCCCCAAGGAGTAATAAGCAGATTGCTGTAAGTGTGATAATTAAGCGCTAGTTTAAAGTCATGAGCAATACAGAATTGTCTTACGGTTTCTGTTTCCGGCTCTGAAAACGAAGCGGTACCACGATAAATTGCAGAGGTTGAATCATTACTTGAACCAGAATTATCATAAGCCCATTTATATCCGTAATTTCTGTTGATATCTACTCCGTCATTACTTTCGTTAAAAACTCCATCATCGTCATTATCCCTTTTATTCTTGCGCCACATTCCACCGCCGTTAGGGTTGTTTTCTTCATTGTATCTATATCCGTCAACATTAACAACCGGTATAAAATAAAATTCCCTATTTTCAACTAAATACGTAACCTCACTATCAGTACCGTAATTCTCCAGCAGATAATACATAAAATAGATCATCTGCATCATACTTTCCGGTTCGCGGGCATGATGTAATGCAGTATAAAGTACTTCCGGTTCATCTTCGTCCACATTCGGATTATCCGAAATTTTTACAGCATAAATCGGTCTGTTTTCAACTGAATGTCCGATGCTGTCTTTCTCCGTAATCAAGTTCGGATACGCTGCGTACATTTCATCCAGTTTCTGAATAACTTCATCCAAAGTATAGTATCCGCCCATAGAACCGTAATCGAAACCGGTTACTCCATACTGTTGAGCGGTTTTCATCAAGCTCGCTTTTTTATCAAAACTACGTAGCTCTTGCTGCGCAGAATAGTACTTGTACCAATCATAGATCAATACTTTGTACCGGAGTGAACTACTCTGCAGATGTGCAAACTGAACTTCATCTAAAAAAACATCAATGGACTTATCCCTATTAAAATGTGCATGGTCAATCTCCAAACCGGCTGAATTAAGCTGACCGGCACTATTTATTTCATTTAGATAAATTTTTACTTTTTTATAGTTTTGAGAAAAAA
>QILJ01000409.1 GCA_003233295.1 Ignavibacteria bacterium
TACAGCGCTGCAGAAAAATTACTTCAATCGGCGTCTGTTTCACTTACCGATATTAGCCGTGCCGGAGCGGTAGTTAAGCATTACGTTGATATAAACGGCTTACTTAAATCTGCTGAAGAGCTCGGTATCGGCGAACCAACTCTGCTGGACATTGTTGAAAATCTTTTAAAACCCGGTCGTGACCCGCGTGAAGAAATGCCGAAACCGATTCTGCGAAGTGATGTTTTAAAGATGGAAGACTTAGCAGAGGGAATGAAACTGCTAGGAACTGTGCGCAATGTTGTTGACTTCGGAGCCTTTGTTGATATTGGAGTTAAGCAGGATGCGCTTCTTCATATTTCCCAAATTGCCAATAAATATATAAAAAATCCGCTGGAAGTTGTTAACGTCGGGGATATTATTGAAGTAACTGTTATTGGGATAGATGTTACAAAAGGACGAATCTCAATATCAATGAAAAATGATGGTTAGTAAAGTGGCAAATATTTTTCGGGTTAATTTTTGTCAAGTTTAGTATTTTATAGTTTAATTTCCTTAATTTATTTTAATGAAAATATTTAACTACTTAAATAACACCATTTCAGAAAAAGGTGCAGCTTATCTGATATTAATCGATCCGGATAAATCTAGTGGAGAGAGTTTAGCAGAGTTCGTTCGGCATTGTGAAGTTTCAGGAGTTGACGGATTTTTAGCGGGCGGAAGTTTAATGACCACAAACATCCTTGATGATGTTATTAAAACAATCAAGCGGAATAGTTCCTTGCCTGTAATCCTTTTCCCAGGAAGTGAAAGTCAAATAACTTCTTCTGCTGATGCAATATTTTTTATCTCGCTTATAAGCGGAAGAAACGCGGAACATTTAATTGGCAAGCATGTTTTGGCTGCGCCGTTAGTCAAGCAAACCGGTATTGAGCCAATCTCTACAGGTTATATGCTGATTGAATCCGGGAAACAGACCACAGCAGAATATATGAGCGGAAGCTCCCCGATACCGCGCAACAAACCGGAAATTGCAACCGCCACTGCTCTTGCCGGAGAATATCTCGGAATGAAATGTGTTTATCTTGAAGGCGGTTCCGGCGCAGAAAATTCGGTTCCTAACGAAATGGTAAAGATGGTAACCTCATCGGTTTCTGTTCCTGTCATAGTCGGCGGAGGAATCAGAGACAGTAGAACTGCACGGGAAAAAGTTGAGAACGGCGCTAAGATAATTATCACAGGTAATTATTTTGAAGATGAGAACAAATGGCATTTAATAAAAGAATTTGCCGATGCTGTTCATTTTAAAAATCCGATAGAAATTTAATTTGAACAATAATCGCACTCCTAAGCAACCAATATAAACTTACCGAAATAATTATTATGTTCCAGCTGATAACCAGTATCTCAATATTCTTTAGTATCTTTATAATTGGTATAAATTAAATTATTAGGTAAAAAGGTTATGAGTACGTTTGAAGATTTAGGTTTAACGAAAAGAATTATACAAGCAGTTGAGGATCTCAACTTTATTAGTCCAATGCCGGTTCAGGAAAAAGTGATTCCTCATTTGATAAACGATGAGCATGAAGATATTATTGCACTTGCACAAACCGGAACAGGCAAAACCGCCGCTTTCGGTTTACCTATGATACAAAAAGTTGACACATCTAAAAAGAAAACACAGTTTTTAATTATTAGTCCTACGAGGGAACTTTGTCTGCAGATAGCCGACGATATAAAAAGTTACGCAAAGTATTTGGATAAGATCAAGGTTGTTCCTGTATTTGGCGGAGCCAGTATTGATAGGCAGATCGGTCTAATCAAGAAAGGCGCGCATATAATTTCAGCAACCCCGGGCAGACTGCTTGATATGATCAACAGAAGGATCATTGATATAAGACATATTGATACTGTTGTTTTGGATGAGGCAGATGAAATGCTTAATATGGGTTTTAGAGAAGACCTCGAAGACATTCTAAGAGAAACACCGGCAGAAAAAAAGACTCTTCTGTTTTCTGCAACAATGCCTAACGAGGTTAGAAAAATTGCAAATGAATATATGCACAACCCTATTGAAATTACGATTGGTAAGAAGAATGCCGGCGCTGAGAATGTAGACCATATCTGTTACATAGTGCAAGCTAGAGACAGATATTTGGCTTTAAAAAGAATTGTTGATTATCACCCCGATATTTATGGTATTGTTTTCTGCCGCACACGAAGGGAAACACAGGAAGTTGCTGATAAACTGATGGAAGACGGATATAACGCTGATGCGCTTCACGGTGATCTATCACAAGCGCAGCGCGATGTGGTGATGAACAAGTTCAGAATTAAGCATCTTAGTCTGCTTGTTGCAACCGATGTTGCCGCACGCGGTTTGGATGTTAACGATCTGACACATGTCATAAATTATAACCTGCCTGACGAATTGGATATTTATACTCACAGAAGCGGCAGAACCGGAAGAGCCGGAAAGTTCGGCACGTCCATCGTTATTGCTAACCTTAAAGAAAAAGGAAAACTAAAAACGATTGAAAAATTGATCGGTAAGAAATTTGCTCCTCTCCCCATTCCGATCGGAAAAGAAATATGCGAAAGACAGCTTTTCCATCTTATTGACAGAATGGAAAAAGTAGAAGTGGATGATTCGCAGATAGATTCTTTTCTCCCGGAAATAAATACAAAATTAGAGTGGATGGATAGAGACGAACTGATCAAGAAATTCGTATCCTTAGAGTTCAACAGATTTTTGGATTATTACAGAAACGCACCCGACCTGAACAAACCTTCTGATGAAAAAAGCAGGTCATCAAAAAGAGGCGGGAGTGATGGCTTTACACGGTTCTTTATTAATCTTGGAAAAATGGATGGACTTAAGCCTGCTGATGTTATCGGAATGATAAACGATTATACCGGTACAAAAAGTCTTGAGATTGGCGAAATAGATATTAGGAAAACTTATTCCTTCTTCGAAGTTGATAAGGCATATACAAAAGAAATATTGTCGGCATTTAAAAATAAGCGTCTCAAAAAACGTGAAATTAATGTTGAAGTAACCTCGAAGGAACCGAAGAGCAATCAGTCTAATCGCCGCGGTAGTAAAAGATCAACCAACAGCAGCAAACCGTGGATGAACCAAGGAAGAAAATCAGGACGATCAAAAAGAAGAAATAAAAAATGAAGATAAAGAATAGTTATGACTTTTTCCTATATCTATTGTTAAGCTAAATATTTGTATAAAATCAATCATAAACAGGTGTTGAGATCAGTTGGGTTTTTGGTGTAATAAACAAAGGTAATAACCCCACATTAAAAGGAAGGTCTATTGTTACATCTACAATTTTATTTGAGCATTCATCAAATAAGCTGCAACTTTTTGCCGGTGGGAATAAAAACAACCTATTCTATTACTCTTCTCAAAATGAACCTCATGGATGGGTCGTCAGTGGTATTGGACTAAAATCGAATGAGTCTGGAAATTCAATTTTCACGGAAAAGGATTGGTCAAACCATTTAGATGAACTTAATAATATTGACGGTCACTTTGTTTTAGTAAAATGGGACAAGGAAAATATTTTTATTGAATCTGATTCTTTGGGATTAAGAGATATTTATATTTCTGAAAGTGAAACCGAGTTTGTTTTTTCTACAAGAGTTGACTGGTTAGTAAAAGCTCATAGATTAAAAATTAATTTCAGTGAGTTTGGCAGTAGATGGCTACTGTTTAATCAAATATCCAACAATAGTGTGTTCGAGAATGTCAAAAGAATAATCGCAGGTAAGAAAGCTGTTATAAATTTAAATGATCTTAAAGTAAGATATTGTGATTCTGTTTGGTTACCCGATGAACAAAGCAAGAATATCGATGCTAACAGTTTTTCTCAAAAACTAAAATCACTTATCTTTGTTGATAACAAGCAAACGTTGGGACTTTCTGGCGGAATGGACTCAAGAGTGATTTTATCATTCTTGCTTAAAGAAAGATCAAATTGGGATACTTTTACTTTCGGTAATTCAGAACATCCCGATAGCATAATTGCTCAATCTCTTGTTAAAGATTTCAATTTATCTCACAAACAATATAATGCCAATTTACTTTTAATTGATGAACTAATCTCTAAGATTAAAGAATATTCAACTCAAACAATTGTGAACAATGCTGCTTCGGGAATTTTTCAATCTCTGAATTATTTTTCTATGAGCAGTCAATATTCAATACTGGTTGATGGTGGATTCGGAGAAATTTGGCGACGGGAGTTTTTTTATCGACTCTATTTTAAAGAGAAAAAATCAATACTAAACAAAAACATTAAAAGTATTGTTCCCTATCTTTCGCTTTCCCGCGCAGATATATTTACAGAAGAAACAAACAATTTAATGTTAAGTGGTATTGAAAAACAATTGCAGTTTTGGTTTGAAACGCTTCCCCCGGTTGAGAAAATTGGAGTCGAAAACTGGATTGATCTTTTTGCGTTAAAGACAAGGCTGCCAAATTATTATTCGCATGAACAAAACAGAATTGATGAACTTGTTACTAGTGTAATGCCATTTGCTCAACTAAGTTTACTTAGAAATCTATTCAATGTCCCAATCCTATTTAGAAAAAACGGTAAGCTATTTAGAAATTTAATAAAGAATAATTTTACTTTACTTGAAAAGTATCCTTTAGTGAAAGGCAATTTAACTTATCCATATTATTTTAATTCTCTTCAGTCAAGATTTTTAAGTCAAGTACAAAAGAGAATAAACAAAAATGTTTATCAAGATAATTCAAGAGATAAGCTTTTGAATATATTAAAGCCATATGTTTTTGATATTTCTTCTTCACAAGCCGTTAAAAATTCTGAGATATATAATCATAAGAAAGTTGAAGAGATAATTAATAATTATTATGAAGGAGACTTAAATTACGGTTATGCACTCGATTGGTGGCTCTCTTTTGAATTATTCCAACAAAATTTTGAATAAAATTGTTATAACTAGTCAAAAATCTATGCCTTTTACTACAAAACACATAATTTTTACATGGGAAATCGTTATCTTTTAAAAGAATTATTTTTTTAAAGAAGGAAAAGATGGAAAACAAGAAAACACAACATACATTTCATATCCCTGTAATGGGGTTAAGCTACACAATAGATTCACCGATCAAAGTTGCTCATTTAGGAATATCATCAGTGATGTCGATAATGGAGCATAATTTCATAGAAAAAATGAGAGAGTTTTATTCCAAGAAATTTAATTTCCCCTATGAGCCGATAACAAGTAAAATTAAAGACTTCAGAGCCAAGAGAATTACCTCATATTTAGATCTAGTTGATAAAATAGTCAAAATAAAATTCGAATCTCTTAAAAACTCTATTGCGGAAAAAGGTGAAGAATTAGAAAAATATTTTGATCTTCTTCCAACTTATTCCGATCTGAAACATCGGTTTAATGAAATGATTGACAACAACGGCAGTTTAACAGAAATTAAAAAGTGGCTGAACGAAAATTTAACTGTGGGCGATATTGATGTTAATATTATGACCAAGCTGGACGGTGAGAACTATAACGGGAAAGAAAAACTTCCGGTAGAACATAATCACGCTCATGTTGCGATAAGAGGATTTGCTAACAGTACATTAAAATCATCCGTTGTCCTGTCGGCTGGTATGAACCCACGATTGTTTGGGTATATGGAAAATTTTGAGGATTTTTATCCAGATAGCGAAGGAATTTTTAGAAAGAAGATCATCTTAAAAGTCAGTGATTATAGATCAGCAATTATTCAAGGAAAATTCTTTGCAAAGAAAGGCTTATGGATTTCAGAATATAGAATTGAATCAGGGTTGAACTGCGGCGGACACGCTTTTGCCACTGACGGATACCTAATGGGACCCATTCTGGAAGAATTTAAGAACAAAAAAGAAGAACTTCTGACTACTACATATGGAATTCTTAAAGACGCATTAACCAGGAAAAACCGTCATGTTCCGTCAATAGCTCCTCAAGTAAAACTAACTGCTCAAGGCGGTGTAGGTACGGCAAATGAACACGAGTTTTTGCTTGAAAATTATGATCTTGATTCGGTCGGCTGGGGCTCGCCTTTTCTGCTTGTTCCCGAAGTAACAAGTGTTGAACAAAACACATTCAAAATTTTGAGCAGAGCAAAAGAAGAAGACCTTTATCTAAGCGGCGCTTCACCATTGGGTGTTCCGTTCAATAATGTTAGAGGCAGCACAAAGGATATAGAAAGAACGAAGTTAGCACAATCAGGAAATCCAGGAAGTGCTTGTCCTAAAAAGTTTTTAACATTCAACCGGGAATTTACCGAAAGACCTATATGCACAGCTTCAAGCCAATATATCAATTTAAAATTGGAAGAAATTAAAAAAGAAGATTTATCGGAAGAAGAATTTAAAATTAAGTACAATAAATTAACCGAGAAAGAATGCCTGTGTAACGGATTATCGAATTCTTCTCTTTTAGTAAATAATCTGGATGTAAAGATGGAAGGTACGGCTGTATCGGTTTGTCCCGGACCAAATATCGCTTACTTCTCCGGCACATTTTCATTAAAGGAAATGGTCAGTCATATTTATGGAAAAATGAATATCCTCAACACAGAAAATAGACCTAATTTATTCATCAAAGAATTGAAAATGTATATTGATTATCTCAACGATAAATTTTCAGAAATAACCGAACCTATTTCTGATAAGCAGTTCAAATATTTTGATACATTCGTAAAAAATGTAAATGACGGAATTGAATACTACAAAGACCTTTTCGAAGAGAATAAAGCCAAGTTGAAGGACACTTATGATTCTGCAATTAAAGATCTTGAAAAGCTGGAGATAGAATTAAGTCATTTCATGCATGAATTAGCTTAAATTTTTAGATAGTGTTTAGCAGTTTTTAACCACTTTTGAAAGAATTCAAAAGTGGTTTTTGTTTTTAAATACTATTTTAATAAAAACCCATTTTATATAAGTTCTTAAATTTAAAATCTATATAATTTGTTTAACCGAGATTGTTCAATAGAAAAAAAACGATGATTTTCAAAACAGTTGTAAACTAATAATAACAATATTTAGATTTAATTTATGGGCTATTAATCTTTAATTTCAGAAAGCAACAATTTTTAAAATTCCGTATTTTTGTAAGTTAAAATTTTTATCAATAGGAGATGACATTATGACCCAAAACTTTTACATGATCCAAAAAGTTTATAATGGTCTTGCCGACAAACAAAAGAAAGCAAGAGAGGTTGTAGGAAGACCATTAACGTTAGCCGAAAAGATTTTATACTCCCACTTATGGGAAGAACCAACGAGAGAATTTGAAAGAGGAAAAGATTATGTTGACCTTTCCCCCGACCGTGTTGCCATGCAGGATGCGACTGCTCAAATGGCAATGCTTCAGTTTATGCATGCCGGAAAGAAAAAAGCTGCAGTTCCGGCAACGGCTCATGCCGATCATTTAATTCAAGCAAAAATTTCTGCCGATGTTGATCTGGAGAGAGCGAAGAATGAAAACGCAGAAGTTTACGATTTCTTGGAAAGCGTTACTAGTAAATATGGTGTCGGCTTCTGGAAGCCCGGTGCCGGAATTATACACCAGGTTGTACTCGAAAATTATGCTTTCCCCGGCGGTATGATGATTGGAACTGATTCTCATACTCCTAATGCAGGTGGACTTGGAATGGTAGCAATTGGCGTTGGCGGTGCAGATGCCGTTGATGTTATGGCTGAAATGCCTTGGGAATTGAAATGGCCTAAGCTAATTGGTATTAAGCTCACCGGGAAACTTTCGGGTTGGACCTCACCTAAAGATGTAATTTTGGAAGTAGCTGGAAGACTTACTGTAAAAGGGGGTACCGGAGCAATTGTTGAATATTTTGGCGAAGGAACAAAATCTATTTCAGCTACGGGTAAAGGAACTATCTGCAATATGGGTGCTGAAATCGGCGCGACAACCTCGCTGTTTCCGTTTGATGAAAAGATAGCAAACTATCTAAAAATCACCAGAAGAGAAGATGTTGCAGAATTGGCTTTAGCACATAAAGAATATTTAGTTGCTGATCCTGAAGTTGCTGAAAATCCGGAAAAATACTTTGATGAAATTTTAGAAATAAACTTGAGTGAATTGGAACCGCATTTGAATGGACCTTATTCACCCGATAGAGCATGGAAACTTTCTGAAATGAAAGAAGCTGCAAAAGAAAATGACTTTCCTGAAGAATTAAGCGTTGGATTGATTGGTAGCTGTACTAACTCAAGTTATGAGGATATCGACCGTGCAGCCAGCATTGCTCGTCAAGCTTTAGACAAAGGATTAAAGGCAAAGTCGAAATTTACAATTACCCCGGGTTCAGAGCAGGTGCGCGCTACTATTGAGCGAGACGGACAATTGAAAACGTTTACCGATTTCGGCGGTGTAGTGCTTGCCAATGCATGCGGTCCTTGTATCGGTATGTGGGAGCGCATGGACAACCCCGAACAGAAGAAGAACAGTATTGTAACTTCGTTCAACAGAAATTTTGCAAAACGGCAGGACGGAAACCCGAAAACTTTAGCGTTTGTTGCCTCACCGGAAATCACTACGGCGCTAGCGCTTGCCGGCAAGATCACGTTCAATCCGGAAACAGATACACTTACCGATACTGAAGGTAATGAATTCAAATTAAATTCCCCTTACGGTGATGAATTGCCTGCAAAAGGATTTGAACCTGATTTAAACGGTTATCTGCCGCCTGCTGAAGATCCTTCAAAGGTTGAAGTTAAGATCAATCCTGACAGTGAACGATTACAGTTACTTGAAAGATTTAGTCCGTGGGATGGAAATGATTTTGTGGATATGCGGTTACTACTGAAAGCAAAAGGGAAATGTACAACAGATCATATTTCAATGGCTGGTCCTTGGCTTCGCTTCCGCGGTCATTTGGATAATATTTCTAACAACTTTTTACTCGGCGCTGTAAATGCCTATACTGATAGTACAGGAAAAGCCAAAAATCTTTTAACCGGAGAATATCAAGTTGTACATGAAGTTGCGCGCGATTACAAAGCACATGGAATTGGCTGGGTGGTTGTAGGTGATGAAAACTACGGTGAAGGTTCGAGTCGTGAACATGCAGCTATGGAACCGAGATTTCTGGGCGGTAAAGCAATTATCGTTAAAAGTTTTGCACGTATTCATGAGACTAACTTGAAAAAGCAAGGAATGCTGCCTTTAACTTTTGATAATTCAGCTGATTATGATAAGATTTTTGAAGACGATTTACTTAGTATTGTAGACTTGAAAGAATTAGCACCGGGCAAACAGCTTAAATTAACTGTAAAACATTCTGACGGTACTTCTGATGAAATAATGTTGAATCATACAATGAATGAAAATCAGATTGAGTGGTTTAGAGCAGGTAGCGCACTGAATTTAATTGCAGCACAGAATAAATAATTTCTGCATTATTAAAAAGCCCGACTTCTTGGGGATATCGGGCTTTTTATTGTTGCCAATGAATGGTTGTTGACAGTTAACTAAGTTTTTTGTGTTACAAAGCATTTCATAATGCTGAATATCAATTTATCGTCACTGGTGGTTATCGTGACTTTCATATATTGATCAAACTTTATTTGAGTAATATCATTTTCATTGTTTTAGTAAATCCGTTTGTAGTTAGCCTGTAGAAATATAAGCCGCTTGCGAGTTTGTTCGCATTAAATTCGACCTCATAATTTCCAGACTTTTGCTCTTTATTTACGAGAGTCGTTATTTCTTCTCCTAAAATATCAAACACTCTTAAAGTTACATGTGGCACAGAATAGTATTCTGTGCTACGTGGTATACTGTATTTTATTATTGTGCTTGGATTAAACGGGTTGGGATAATTTTGTTCCAATCTAAAATTATCAGGCAAATTGTTTGTAACCTTTTCCACACCAACGGTAACAGTATCAATAAATCTTAAAAGACCTTGATCGGAGTTAAAATAAATCGTTGCGGGGTTTTTATTATCGGACCAAATTTCTCCTGCATTGCCTGAATAGATTTTCTGAAAATGTTTACCATTATCTTCTGTTAAGTATAATCCTCCCGTATATGAAACATAAAGTCTACCCTCAACATACTGATCTACTAATATATTCAAAACTATTCCTTCTGGGTCAATCTCTAATAAGGTTGAATCTATTCTCTCCCAGCTTTCTCCACCGTTTGTTGTCATTGCTAAAATCCAATTATCATGTTCTGAATTGTATAATTGTCCACAGTAAAGTATATCAGGATTACTTTTACTTATTTCCAAAGCTCGAAGATCATCCCAATAAGTACTCAAGTTATTATTTACTGTTTCCCATGTTTCTCCAGAATCAATTGATTTTCTAATATAAGAGTTTAGTTCAATACCATATATAACATTTGCATCAAGAGAATTAAACACGATCTTTTCATATTCTGTCATAGTATCTACAATAGCCCAACTATTACCTCCATCTGTACTTCTAAATAAATGGGTCTCGTAAAACATAGGTCTAAAGTTTGATACGAATACTATATCTGGACTAATTGGGTCATAAACGACATAATCAACTTCATTAAAATTTTTAAACATATTTGTCGAATCCCATGTTATACCTCTATCAATAGTTTTTAGCAGATCACCTCCAGCAGCAAGGTACCCGACATTCGGATTAGATGGATTAAAAGAAAATTTAGAAAATAATATACCACCGGATCCAGATTCATGTGAAATAACTTTTGTTGGAATCCAAGTTATCCCATTATCTGTTGAAATTGATATTGTATCAACCGAGACAATAGCAACCAACCTATCTTCAATTTCCGGATCAATGAAAAGATCATTTACGCTTTCACCAAGGTTTATAAAATCATCTATTTGTATAGAGTTAATATTACTTTTAGAAGAATTGTTAATCTGGGAATAAATATTATAATTTAATAGTATTGATAGGACAAAAAACGATATAGTTGTTTTTCTATGCATTATAAGAGAGAGAGAACTTAAAAAAAGACAAGTGCTCCTTTGATTCCATAGTATTACCTCGTTTCTATGTTTTAATATTACTAGCATGTTAAGGAATTTTTTGATTTTTGTCAAAGCGGTTTTAATTAAAATATCAGCTCGGATTAATAATAGATTAGTGTTAGTAATATTGAGAAAGCATTATTAAAAATAAGTTAGAATCAGATGCCCAATCCCGTAATGCAGGATTGGGCTTTTCTTTTTTCTATTTTATCAATTTACTTTTTCTTAAAAGACAATTTGCCTTCACCGGAATAATCAATATAGATCGTATCTCCGGAGACAAACTCTCCAACAAGAAGTTCTGTTGACAACGGATTTATCAAATATTTTTGAATTGTACGCTTCAACGGTCTAGCACCGTAGGAAACATCATATCCGGTTTCTATTAAGAACTCCTTAGCAGGCTTTGATACTTCCATCTTAATGTTTTTATCTGCCAATAATTTTTCAACATTTCCAAGCTGGATATCAACAATGCTCTCCATCTCTTTCTTGAGCAATGGTTTGAAGAGAACCACCTCATCAATTCTGTTCAAAAATTCCGGACGGATTGTCTTACGCAATAGATCCATCAAGTTGATTTTTAAGTCGTCCATTATGGAATCAAAATTTTCCTCATTGATGATCTCCATTTTCTCTTGTATCAAACCTGCACCGATATTGGAAGTCATTATGATTATCGTATTCTTGAAATCAACAGTTCTTCCCTGGTTATCGGTCAATCTGCCGTCATCCAAAACTTGGAGCAGAATGTTGTAAACATCGTGATGCGCTTTCTCAATTTCATCAAGCAGAACAACGGAATAAGGTCTTCGTCTAACCGCTTCCGTAAGCTGTCCGCCTTCTTCGTAACCGACATACCCGGGAGGCGCACCGATCAGTCTCGAGACCGAATGTTTCTCCATATACTCCGACATATCAATTCGTATCATTGCATGTTCATCGTTAAAGAGGAAATCGGCAAGCGATCGCGCCAACTCTGTTTTACCAACACCGGTTGTACCGATAAATATGAATGATCCTATCGGTCTGCTTGAATCCTGCAGTCCCGCTCTCGAACGGCGGATTGCGTTTGACACAGCTGTAACTGCTTCATCTTGTCCAATGACACGTTTGTGAAGTTCTTCTTCCATTCTAACAAGTTTGCTTCTTTCGCTTTCCAACATTCGGCTTACCGGGATGCCCGTCCACTTTGCAACGACTTCCGCCACATCTTCGGCGTCAACCTCTTCTTTCAGCAGTCGATGATCTTTTTGTACCTTCGTCAGTTCTTCGGTTTCTGCTTTCAGTTCGTTTTCCAATTTCGTAATAACGCCATATCGTATCTCGGCAACCTTACCGAGATCCCCTTCTCTTTCAAATTTATCCGCATCAGCTTTTACTTTTTCTATCTCGCCCTTAAGCGCTCGTATTTTTTGTATTTTCTCTTTTTCCAAAAGCCAATGACTCTTTAGTTTATTACGTTTCTCTTCAAGATCAGCCAGTTCTTTTTTCAAGTCATCCAGTCGTTTTACAGAAGCCTCATCTTTTTCACGACGTAATGCTTCGCGCTCAATTTCAAGCTGTTTGATCTTTCTTTCCAGTTGATCAAGTTCCTCAGGCATTGAATTTATCTCTATTCTTAACTTCGATGCCGATTCATCAATAAGATCAATTGCTTTATCCGGAAGAAATCTGTCTGTTATATATCTGTTTGACAACTGCACCGCTGCAACAATGGCGCCGTCAGTAATTCTAACACCATGATGAACTTCATATCTTTCTTTCAACCCGCGCAAGATAGAAATTGAATCTTCCTCAGTCGGTTCAGATACCATCACAGGCTGAAAACGTCTTTCCAATGCGGCATCTTTCTCAATATATTTTTTGTATTCATTGAGTGTTGTTGCGCCAATTGCATGGAGTTCGCCTCTTGCTAATGCGGGCTTAAGAATGTTCGCTGCATCCATAGCGCCTTCTGTCTTTCCAGCGCCGACAAGCTGATGTATCTCGTCAATGAAGAGAATTATCTCACCATGTGCTTCTTGAACTTCTTTAATAACGGCTTTCAGTCTTTCCTCAAACTGTCCTCGATACTGCGCTCCAGCTACAAGCGCGCCCATATCAAGCGCAATTATTCTTTTTGTTCTCAGATTTTCGGGCACATCGCCTGCAATAATTCTATGCGCCATCCCTTCGGCTATTGCCGTTTTACCAACACCAGGCTCACCGATAAGAACCGGATTGTTTTTTGTCCTTCTGGATAACACCTGAAGCACACGTCTTATCTCTTCGTCTCTGCCTATGACAGGATCGAGCTTATTGCTTTTTGCAAGCTCGTTCAGATCACGTCCGTATTTTTTCAACGATTGATAAGTTTCTTCCGCATTCTGTGATGTCACTCTTTGATTACCGCGTATATCTTTCAATGCGGCTAAAATTATATTCTTGTTTAACCCGATACTCTCGAATATTTTTTGTATCTCACCGCCGCTTTCCGTAAGTGCTAGAAGAATATGTTCCGTTGAAATATATTCATCCTTAAGATTTTTGGCTTCCTTTGCCGAAGCATCAAAAACCTTTGCGGTAGTGGTTGATATCTGCTGATTCCCAATTCCCGCACCGGTTACTTTAGGAAGTTTTTCTAATAACGCCCCAATTTTAATCCTTATTTGGTCAATACTTGCTCCAACCTTTTGAATGATTGAAACAGCAATATTGTCCTTGTCCTGCAGCATAGCAGCAAGAATATGTTCAGGTTCAACTATTTGATTGTTGTAATTCTGAGCAATCTCAATTGAATTCTGAATTGTCTCCTGTGCTTTTACTGTAAATTTATTTAAATCTAATGCCATAATATTTATCTCCTATATTTTATTTTTTTCATATTATAATAGTCATTCTCGCATGTTTTGCCAAAGGCTTTCCTGCTAAAAACAGATTTGAATATTGGTTCACTTTAATATTCTTTCTTTGTAATTTGTAAATTAAAATCCACAATATTTTTCTCAACTTTATGAATTTATTAATATGATGAAAAAAATCTTTATTTGTTTCACATTTTTACTATTTCTTCAACATCTTTCTGCACAAAATGTTTCACCAAAAAGAGAATTCCGCGCCACATGGATCGCTACGGTTGCAAATATCGACTGGCCTACAAACAAATATGCTGGTCCCGAAGAACAGAAAACCGAGCTGACAGCAATGCTCGATTCTCTTAAGCAAGCCGGAATGAATGCTATCTTCTTCCAAGTTAGAACAGAATGTGATGCTCTTTATGATTCGAAAATTGAACCTTGGTCTTACTGGCTGACAGGAGAGCAAGGGAAAGCGCCTGTTCCCTATTATGATCCGCTCAGTTTTGTGATCAAGGAAACACACAAACGAGGAATGGAACTTCATGCATGGTTCAATCCATATCGTGCCGTGAAAGATATTGGAGCTTATAAACAAAGCCAAGATCATGTTTCTGTTCTCCACAAAGATTGGCTGATAAAATCGGGCAACTATGAAATGCTCGACCCTGGTCTACCTGAAGTAAGAGAGCATATTAAGTCAGTAATGAAGGACGTTCTAATCCGTTATGATATTGACGGAATTCATTTTGACGATTACTTTTATCCATACACTCCTATTACAAATGAGGACTCTCTTACCTTTGTTAATTACAGCAGAGGGTTTACCAATATTGATGATTGGAGAAGAGACAATATAAATCTGCTAATGGCAGAAATATACAATATAATAAAAGAGTCAAAACCAAAAGTGAAATTTGGTATTTCCCCCTTCGGAATTGTTCTGAATAAGTATGCCGGAACTAACGGTTTTAATTCTTATAATATTCTTTATTGTGATCCCCTGAACTGGCTGGATAATAAAATTGTTGATTATATCACTCCACAGATATATTGGGAAATCGGACATTCAAAAGCCGACTATGCAAAACTTTTACCTTGGTGGGCAACTGTGACCAACGGTAGGCACTTATATATTGGTCTATACTCCAGTAAGATGGCTTCGCCGAATTATAAAGGGAAGAAATCCGAGTTAGGAGATGAAATAAGGTTGAACAGGGCAACTAAAAATGTTTTAGGTTCTGTTTTCTTCAGCGCCAAATCAATTTCCAGAAATTGGAGCGGACTTGCCGACTCGATGAAACTAGACTGGTATAAGAACTTATCAATTCCTCCGGTAATGTCGTGGTTAGATAGTATCAAACCGCTTCCGGTAGAGAAACTTCGCAGAATTGAAACTGATTCCGGGATTCTTCTGTTCTGGAATCTACCCGATGCAGCCGAAGATGATGAGTTTCCTTATTATTATTTAGTTTACAGATTTGAAGATAAGAACAAAATCAACTTAGATGATCCGTCGAAAATTGTTGCTAAAGTAATTAATAAAAACACAAGTTATTTTGAACTTGATAACTTAGAAGATGGCAAGACTTACTACTACGTAGTTACTTCTTTAGACAGGTTGCATAATGAAAGCAAGCCGGTAATCTTAGAAATTAAGAAATGATATCAGTATTGTAGGGACAAGTTGTGACTTGTCCCTATAAGCAATTTTAGTCCTTCAACTTCAAATCATCCTTCGTAACAGTTCCCGCTACAACCGTAACAACTTTATCAGGATGAATATATTTTTTGATCGCACTGTTTACTTGGTTTAAGGTCACAGCATTTATCAGATCCGGATATTCGTCCATGTAGCTTGGTTCATAACCGCGTTGAGTGATACTTAATAATCTAGAAGCCATACCGCGTGTAGTTGATAAACCAACTTTGTAGCCTCCGATTGCACGGGTTTTAGCTGCTTTTAATTCTTCTTCTGTCACTCCTTCATTTACCCAGCGTTTAAATTCGCGCATTGTAGAGTTATATCCTTTTGCAAGAAGATCAGGAGAAAAAGTTCCGCTGATAGCGAACTCACCATCTGAAAATGTATCACCGGTTAAAAGAGAATAAATCCCGTAGGTTAGCCCTTCATCATCACGGATTATTGACATCAACCTTGCTGAGAATCCGCCCATCCCGAAAATACTGTTACCAATACTCAGCGCAAGATAATCTTTGTCTGTTCTTTTTAAGCCTGTGGTTTGAGCAATTCGTAATGTTGCGCTTGTTTTATCTTTCATTTTAACGATAACAGTTTCCCCCGTTACAACCTGCTTGGTCTTCTTGACCTTTGGATAATCAACACCGCCCGTCCATCCGTCAAATGCTTTGGCAACTGTTTTATCAATACCGTTATGTTCAAGGTCTCCGACCAAAACAAATATCATTGATTTTGGACCATAATATTTTGCATAGAACGTTTTCACATCATCAAGGGTAGTTTTATCAATATCCTTTAACATTCTATAAGCAGATACACCATGATTAGGATTTCCCTTGGGAAACAACAGGCTATCAGCCGTCTCAGCTGCTCTTGTGTTGGTGTTTTCCAACATACGCTTAACGCTTCCCTTTCTCTGGAGTTTTAATTTCTCAAATTCTTCTTTACTAAACGCCGGACTCTGAAGCTGCTCTGCTAAAAGACCGACCACTTCATTAATATCTTTAGATAAGCATTTGCCTCTAAAATTTAAGGAATAAGTATCAACAGAAAAGGATAATTCTGCACCGAGATTTTCCAGCTTTTCGGCAAGAGCAAACTTATCGAGATTTTTTGTTCCCTTATCAAGCATATTTCCCGTTAGATCGGCAATCATGGAATTTTCTTCCGGTGAAAAAGAATCTCCTGCAGCAAAACTACCCATGAAAGTGATCACATCTTTTACGCCTG
>QILJ01000561.1 GCA_003233295.1 Ignavibacteria bacterium
CTTAGTCTTAACAGAAATCCATTTTGAGGTTCAATATAGTATGAAGTTTTGTTATCGGCAATAGCAGTGAATCCTCCGTCACCACCGGCAATCATTTCTTTCCAAGCTGAACTTGGATCGCTGGAATTTGTGAAATAATGTGCATTATCCTGAAGTCCGCCTAACAAAGTATTATCACCGCTTGAAGCATGGTCAAGCGCAATAGAATAAAACTGAGATGTTTGATAACCGTTGTTCAATTGATTCCAGACTACAGTCGGTTGAGATAAGTCTCTACACACTTGGACGCCGCCGTCATTCCCTGAATAAATTATTCTCGAATTAAACGGTGCAAAAACAAGTGCATGTTGATCTGCATGATGGTTTGTATATTGACTTATATCATTTGCCAAAGCATAACCGCCAATCCAGTTGGTTTTTGTGTTTGTAATTTTTGTTGCAAATGCATCAGTCGATCGAAACAAGTTTGTTCCGCCGACAACAACATAATTCGGGTCGTTTGGCTTGACCACCATTACCATATCGTAGCCACCTTGGGAAGAATATCCGGCAACATTGTCAGCATTCGGTAAATTGTTTGTTCTTTCTGTCCAAGAATTACCGCCATCCATCGAAACCCAAAAACTATGTTCGTCTCCAACTCCAGCCGGGCTATCAGCGCCGCTGCCAGGAGTATGTGCCAAGAGATATATTCTATTCGGATCAGATGGAGCTACAGCAATTATTACCCGATTATAAACTTGAGGGAAGCCAGCCGGCGTAATATTACTCCAGCCTGCTCCATCGTTTGTAGATTTCCAAATACCTTTATCGGCAACAGAACTATTAACAGCTGCATAGATATATCCATTTGTGGAAGCAGTTACAAACGTTGGTGTTGAATTAGCTAAACTGCCTCTCACAGTTGTCCAGCTATCTCCGCCGTTAGCGCTTCGCATAATAACATTTGAAGCTGCGGCAAACAAAGTTCCGGTAGCCGGATTTATTGCCAAAGCGTGAACAAGATTAAACGGAAAATTATATGTTTGCGGAGTATTCCTTACAGTACTGGGAATTCGCGACCAGCTTTGACCATTGTCAATCGATTTAAAAATGCCGTCGCCGAGATAAAAAGCATTTCCGCCGGAAGCTGAATTGCCTCTTGCTTCACCGGTACCGATATACCAAGTATCTTCATGACCGGTTCTGGTATCCTGAACTATACAAGTTGCATTGTTTATCTGTGATGGTAAACTCGTCTGTGTCCAAGCAGCTCCGTCGTTGGTTGATTTCCAAATACCACCGGAAACACCGGCTGCAATTATTGTAACATTACCGGAAGTACTTCTGACATCAACGCCTAAAGCACGAGTTCTTCCGCCGCGGTTAACCGGTCCGCGTGATTGGAAATCAAGAGTTTCTATTTTACCGGTTTTACTTAATGTGTTTATTTTTCTTGATGGTATATCCTTTACAAATTTTATTTCTTTTCTTCTTATTTCGTTCGGCACTTTACCCGTTTTTGGATTACGTACCATGCGTAGTTCAAACTCTGCCCGCGCTATCGGGTTGTCTTTTGTGTCAATCGAGAATCTCTTAGAAGGGAACTCTTTATAATTATCTATGTCGCTATTGTAAAGTAAAATAGTAGTCAGCGCTGCAATAATAAATACTAAAAAAATATTAGTAATTTTATTTGTAGTCATCTTATTCCTTGAATATTGATCTATAAACTTTTTCCAACTGTAAAATCTTCTAATATAAATATGTTAAGAAAGTATCTCCCAATGAATGTCATATCTTTTAATCCGATGGAGATGGACAAGGATCCATCTTTCTTCTACTAAGAACAATTTAAAAAATGTTGAGTTCTAGTTATTTCAGAAAAACAACAAATTTAACTTGTCTGTAAGACTCCTTCGTTGAACTACTTCGTAGTTCCTTGAAGTTTTGTCATCTATAACCACGTATTTCATACGTGGTTATTATAACTTTGACTGCTTTGCAGTCATAACAGAACTGTGAAACAGTTCAAATTATAATATCTATGGGTGAAGCCCATATTTAAGAACAAACAAGAAACAATCTACAATCCCGAAAACTTTCGGGAGTTGTCCAAAGGACTCTTAAAGAGAAATATAATTGCTGAATTAATTAGAACTTAGCTAAAATTAACGATTATATTACGCTAGTTATAGTTAGTAAATCAATTCTATTTTTATTTGTAAATTGTATAGTAAATTATTCTTATTTCAAAATTCACCAAATTCTCAATTGAAATAATTATATTAGTATTATATAATCATTTTGTAAAGATACCTTTAATATTTGAAACCATCATATGAAAAAATTGTTCCACATTTTTATCGGATTGTTAATTGTTGCCGCTACAAGTTATCCGCAATCATACACATTTAAGAATATTACCGAGAGGGATGGATTATCGGAAAATTATGTGATCGACATTTTTGAAGATAGCTGGGGATTCCTATGGTTTGTTACGCCCGACGGTGTAAATCATTATGATGGATACAAGTTCAAAATTTTCAGAAATGATCCTTTTGATCCCAACTCTATTTCACCGGGGATTATTACAAGAATTTCCGAGGATGCAGCGGGGAACATTTGGATTGGTAGCACCAGAGGCTTGAATAAATATGATAGATTAACAAACTCTTTTAAAAATTATTCTACCAAGGACGGATTAAGCTATCACCAGATTACAGCTTTATATAAAGACAGCGAAGGACTTATTTGGGTTGGAATGGGTGATATTATTGGCAGAACTAATGAAGGGGGACTTGCGTATTTTGATTCTACTGCGAATCGATTTATCAGCTTGACTAATGATTCTCTGGATGAAAATTCGATAAGTGATAATCATGTAAACGCAATCACCGAAGATAATGACGGACATTTATGGATTGGCACTTCAGACGGACTTAATAAATTTAATAAATTGAGTAAATCATTCGACAGATATTATTATAATCAAAGCTCTGACCAGGAAAACAATACAAGTCCGATCAATGATCTATTTTTTGATAACAACAATTATTTATGGGTAGCAACCGATATCGGGTTATTTAGATTTGATGAACAGAAGGAAGAATTTCAGAAAATTGTTTTCACTAAAAATAAAAATTCGGGAAATTCTAGAGTCCTCGCAGTTTATGAATCCCCGTCGGATAAAGGTATATTATGGATTGGAACAGAAGGCGGGCTTTATGAATATGAAATTAAAACAGGCAATAGTAAACATTATTCGAAAAAAGACAATGATCCAAAAAGTTTGCCGTCAAATAAAATTCAAAAGATACTTGAAGATCATTCCGGTATTCTCTGGTTTGCTGCGGGGAACAATGGCTTAGCAAAGCTTAATCGTTTCGCTCCGAATTTCTTATACATCAATACCGATATCCTTTCGACAATCGTATCAGAAAATAATGTTTATTCAATTATACAAAATCGTGAAGGAAATCTTTTAGCAGGCACATACGAAAGTGTTATTGAAGTTGTTATGGATCATAGCGGTATTGTTATGAGGCATAAAACAAAAAGAATATTAAAGCGATCGCAAAAATTCAAAGATCTCTTGAATCAAAATAGAGTTGTATCGTTATACGAAGATCATTTTAAAAGAGTGTGGATCGGTACTTCAAATAACGGGATAGTTGTGATAGATTCTGTTGATGTTATTACTCATCTCAGTGAAAATTCAACTGACTCAGGAAATAAACTGCAGAGTAATAGGATCAGTTTTATAACTTCTAATGATAATCATAACATTTGGGTTGGGACAAAAGGCGGCGGACTTGATAGAATTGATGTTGAAACTTTTAAGATAACTCCATATTCATTGAACGATTCAATCTCCAACAGCATCGCAAATGTTTTATCATATTATTTTGACGGCAAGTTCATGTGGGTCGGCACTACTAGAGGGATCAGAAAATTTGACTTGAATAAAAATGAGTTTGTTCCTTTTGAATACGAATCAAAATTTAAGGAACATATCGGCGATGATATGATCCTTAATTTTACTAAAACAAAATCAAACAAGGACATTCTCTGGGTTGGAACTTTTAATAGAGGATTATGCAAATTAAATCTAGCGACAGGCGAATTCAACAGATTTACAATACAAAACAGCGGTCTTCCCAGCAACAGAATAAATTCCCTGCTTGATTACGGCAGCAGTACTATTTGGATATCCACAAACAGCGGTTTAGTTAGATTTGATTCAAAAAATGAAAAAATTAGAATATACTCAAACGATGACACATCTGAGAATTATGAATACAATATTAACTCGGTTTTTGTTGATAGAGGAGGCAGATTTTGTTATGGCGGAACAAACGGTATATTGCATTTTGATCCGAGTCAAGTGAGAAAAAACCTTTATCTGCCTCGATTGGTAGTTACCAATTTATTTATAAATGGTAAATCCATTATCAAGAAAGGAAATAAAAGATTAATAGAAAAGATAATGAAAAAAGGTGAGATCATTCTCAGTAATGATCAAAATACAATTGAGATAGATTTTGTTGCTCTCCACTACGCTTCTCCGCAAAATAATCAATATGAATACCAGCTTATCAATTATGATGATGAACCGATCAAAACGTCAGAGAAAAGAGAAGTAACTTATAATAATTTATCACCGGGCGATTATACATTCATACTTAAGGCGGCAAATGCTGATGGAATTTATGCTGCTAATGACATTAAAGTAGAAGTTATCATCAATCCTCCTTTGTATAAAACGTGGTGGGCGTACTTATTATATATCCTAGCCGGAATAAGTTTATTTTTAGTATACAGAAAGTATGAGATAAATAAACAGCTTGAAGCAGCTAGACTGAAAGAATCCGAGTTGAGAGCTAAACAAGCAGAACTGAAAGCCGATGCAGCAGCAGCTGAGGCGAAGGTTATTCAAATTGAGAATGAGAGGAAGACGAAAGAGCTTGAAGATGCCCGGAAGCTGCAGTTATCTATGCTGCCGGATAAAATTCCAACATCGGATCAATACGAAATTGCAGTGTATATGAAAACCGCATCAGAAGTGGGCGGCGATTATTACGATTTTTCTATTTCTGAAGATGGAACACTTAACATCGGTTTTGGTGATGCAACCGGTCACGGAATGCAGGCAGGAGTTTTAGTCTCGCTGATAAAAGGACTCTTCGTTTCTGATTCGTCCGATACAGATATTGCAACATTCATGCTCAAAAGCAATAACACAATTAAAAAGAGTAAACTGGGCAGAATAATGATGGCATTCAGTTTATTGAAATTGAAAGATCATACACTGCAAATATCAAGCGCTGGTATGCCTCCGATATATATATACTCTAAGTTGAGTAATAATGTTGAAGAAATTAACTTAATGGGAATGCCGCTTGGCGCAATGCTCAATTTCCCATTTAAAGATATTCAAATAGAAGTCAATAGCGGAGATACAATACTTCTTATATCTGACGGAATTCCTGAAATGTTGAATAAAGATGAAGAACAGTTTGAATATTACAGGATATCGAAACTTTTCAAAGAAGTTGGTAATCAAAGTCCGCAAGAAATTATTGATGCTATTGTTGAGATCAGTGAAGAATGGCTTGACGGTAAACCGCTTGAGGATGACATCACTCTGTTAGTATTGAAAATAAAATAACCCGCGATAGAACACTGATGCCGCGGATCATGCAAGATCATTTGTTTTAATCTTTCTTGACTTGAGTGACACTATTTTGAGTCAAAGAAAAGCCAGCTAGAAATGTATTACAAGTAATGAAAAACTTGTACGCCCGGAAGGACTCGAACCCTCAACCCCCAGAGCCGAAATCTGGTGCTCTATCCAATTGAGCTACGGACGCATTAACTAATTCAAAATAGAAAAGTACTAACTAAAGCTTGTAAATAACTTTCCGGCTTGTCCGCCTTTGGCGGATTGAGCTACGGATGCACTTACTATTAAATTAAAATTTACTGTGTGAAAATAATGGAATAGTTATACAAATACAATCTCGTAGCAATAAGATTAAAAAAAGGATGTTAAACAAAAACATTTTATAAATATCAATAATTGGAATTAAAAGAGGGGTAATTCTTAGAATTGATAAATACTCACTAAATAAAATCTATAATAGTGTGAAAATTTTATAAAAAAGAGATTTGTTTTTGTAAAATAACGGCATAGAAGTTGCAATAGCGTAAATAAGAGATAACTCATATAAAATTCTAACATCTCTCGACTGTTATTCTTAAAATAGAATGGAGACAAAGATGAGCTTAATTGCAGTTATTGATGATGATCATGATATTCTTGAAACTACTGAACTAATACTCACCGCTAATAATTACAAAGTTATTAAAGCCGATAATCCCGAAGATGGTTATAACATTGTAAAAGAGAATTCTCCCGATTTGATAATTCTGGATGTCATGATGGACGAGCCGGATGATGGATTTTTCTTGGCGCAGAAATTAAGACGAGAAAACATTTCAACTCCAATACTTATGTACACATCAATTTCAAAAGCTGTTGGAATGGATTTCGGTTCAGGAGAGATGATACCTGTAGATGAATTTGTTGAAAAACCAATTTCTTCGGGGGAATTACTGACTAAAGTAAAATATTTATTAAAATAAATTAGGAGTCTTTAATGTTGGTATCAGAAAAAACATCTCTAACAGAAGAGATTGAACTCCTTGTTCAGAAATATGGAAATGATCGATCCTCTTTATTAAAAATTCTGCAAGAGGTTCAGAAGAATCACAGATATATATCAGAATTTGCTCAGCAGGAAATTGCTCGTCTGCTTAAAATTTATCCGGTTGAAGTTTATAGCGTTGTTTCCTTCTATGCTTTTCTTAATTCAAAACCTAAAGGAAGGAATATTGTAAGAATCTGCAGAACCATTACGTGTGATATGAAGAACAAGGAGGCGATTGCTAAAGCTGTTGAAAGGGAATTGGGAATAAAGATGGGCGAAACAACTA
The DNA here is from genome assembly GCA_003233295.1 of Ignavibacteria bacterium. Next base: position 6,979 of record QILJ01000561.1, read on the forward strand.
AAGATAAAAAGTTCACGATTGAATATGCGAATTGTCTCGGGTTATGTGATGAAGGACCAGCTATGGCAATAAATGAAAGGGTCTATACAAAATTAACACCGGAAAAAGCCGTTGAATATCTAAACTCAGTTAAGTGAGGGAAAAATGGAAAACAAAAAACACACGAGAAAAGGGGATATCATATTTTCGGACTATACCCCTGGTGATGGAATAAAAAAAGCCGTTACTTTATCACGTGAGGATATACTATTTGAGATTAAGGATTCGAAATTAAAGGGAAGAGGCGGTGCTGGTTTTCCGGTATCAACAAAATGGATGTTAGCCGCTGCTGCAATTAGTGATGAAAAATATATTGTCTGTAATGCAGATGAAGGAGAACCGGGTACTTTTAAAGATAGAGTTCTATTGTATGAATATCCTGAATTGGTATTTGATGGGATGGTAATTGCAGGCTATACAATAGGAGCGAAAAAGGGAATAGTATATCTACGTGGTGAATATGAGCATGCGTTAAAGCCTCTTGAGGATTATCTCCAAAAAATGAGGGATGAAAACCTTTTAGGTAAAAGTATACTTGGAATCAGAAATTTCAATTTTGATATTGAAATATTTGTCGGATCATCTGCTTATGTATGCGGCGAGGAGACAGCGTTGATTGAATCATTGGAAGGAAATAGAGGTGAGGCGAGGAATCGTCCACCGTATCCAGTAAATACAGGACTTAAGAAAAAACCGACATCAGTGAATAATGTAGAAACATTATGCTGTATTCCTCATATTGTATTAAACGGAGGAAATTGGTTCAAGAAATTCGGTACTAGGGAATCAACCGGAACAAAAATATTTTCAATTTCAGGCGATTGTGAAAAACCTGATGTTTATGAATTACCATGGGGTACTACGTTGAAAGAGCTTTTGGAAATATCGGGAGCACAAAATACTAAAGCTGTTCAAATTGGCGGAGCATCTGGGCAATGTGTTCCAAAAGCACAGTTCAATAGAAAACTTGCTTACGAAGACTTACCAACCGGCGGTTCAATCATTGTATTCAACGAAAGCAGAAATATGCTTAAAGTACTTAAAAACTTTATGGAGTTCTTCGTGGAAGAATCATGTGGTCAATGTACTCCTTGTAGAATAGGAAATAGGAAATTATTGGAGGGTGTTAATATGATAGAAAAAGGTGAATACACTTTCACTTATCTTAATAAATTAAAAGAGTTAGGGAAAACAATGCAAGTGGCTTCAAAGTGCGGATTAGGTCAATCAAGTCCAAATTCTTTCATCTCTATATTAGAAAATTTCAATGATGAAATATTCAGTTATAATAATGGAGGTACACATGCGTAAAAATAACGGGAGAGTTCCTGTTAGCCAGAAACCTCATGTAATCGAAAAACCGGAGCATCCCGAGTACATTGGGGGCACTATATCAATTCAAATAAATGAAAGAAAATTATCTGTACCAATGGGTACAACAATCCTTGAAGCGTGTCGAGAAAATAATATTCATATCCCCACACTATGCCACCATGATGATTTATGTATTGCCGGCGTTTGCAGAGTTTGTGTAGTTGAGGTAGAAGGGATGAAAACGTTACAGGCGTCTTGTGCTTTTCCTATTACTGCTCCAATTAAGATTGTAACAGCATCTCCTAAGGTACGAAGAGCAAGAAAGTATGTAATTGATCTTTTGCTAAGTGAACACTATGGAGAGTGTTATTCGTGTTTTAGAAACAATAATTGTGAACTTCAATCCTTGGCAAAAGAATATGGTGTTGACCATTATAATTTTGGTCATGTTACAAAACCAAGATTCCAAGTAGATAATTCTTCTTTCTCTGTTGTTAGGGATATGGACAAATGCATTCTTTGCAGAAGATGTGTAAGAACTTGTATTGATCTGCAGGAAGTCGGTGCTCTTGAAGCGATTGACCGTGGAGACGAAACGCACATTGGAACATTCTTTGAAAAGATGCTTTCTGATGTAATTTGTATAAATTGTGGTCAGTGTATAAATAGATGTCCTACCGGAGCGCTTAGAGCAAATGATCCTCGTGATAATATTTGGGCTGCAATAGATGATCCAACAAAGCATGTGGTTATCCAAACCGCACCATCACCTCGTGCTGCGATTGGTGAAGAATTCGGCTTGGAGCCCGGGCATTCGTTAACAGGCGAACTTAACACTGCGCTTAGAAGAATTGGCTTTGACAAAGTATTCGATACTGACTTCACTGCTGATCTGACAATCATGGAAGAAGGTACAGAACTTCTTCTAAGACTATATAAACTTCTGGTAGAAGGCGATACTTCAATAAAAATTCCCCAATTTACATCTTGTTCACCTGGTTGGGTTAAGTACTTAGAGCATTTCTATGCAGATCATATTGATAATTTGAGTACAGCGAAATCGCCTCAGCAAATGTTTGGCGCTGTTATTAAAACGTTCTATGCACAGGAAGCCAATATTGATCCTAAGGATATTGTTACTGTTGCGGTAATGCCATGCTCGGCAAAGAAGTTTGAATGTAATCGTCCGGAAATGACCGATTCGGGATTTAAGGATGTTGACTATGGTTTAACAACCCGCGAATTAGCCCAGATGATAAAAGAGACGGGGATATATTTGCCTGAGTTGCCAAAGTCTAGTTTTGATGATCCATTTGGTGAAGCTTCAGGAGCAGGGTTGATTTTTGGTGCTACAGGTGGTGTGATGGAAGCGGCGCTTAGAACTGTGATTGAATTAGTTACTGGCAAAAAAGTGGAATCGATTTTCAAAAATGCTAACATTACACCTGTACGAGGTTTTGAAGGAATACGCTATGCTGAAGTTCCTATTAACGAAGTTGGACCGGTACCGGAATTGCTCAAACATTTTTTCCCTAACTGGGATTGGCTTAAAGGAGTTACATTAAAAGTAGCGGTTGCTCATGGTACTGCAAATGCAAAGAAAGTAATGGAAGATATTAAAGCCGGTGGTAAATTTAGTGAATGTCACTTTATTGAATTTATGGGTTGTCCTGGCGGATGCCTTGGCGGCGGGGGTCAACCCATTCCAACTAATGAATATATCAGACAAAAGCGAGCGGAAGCAATTTATAAGGAAGAAGAAGGATTGCCGATACGAAAATCGCACGAGAATCCTCATGTAACATATATTTACGAAAAATTTCTTACGGATGGTCCGTGCAGTCATCTTTCGCATAAGCTTTTGCATACAACTTATACAAAGCGAGGTGAGTACATAGCTTAATTATTATTTTGGATGATTAAGTGTTTTTAATATTGTATATTCAATATTGTGAGTCTGATATGATTTACATCTGTAAGGATAAAAAATGATAAGACTTGTCCCGGCTTGGTTAGAAAAATACGACGAATTCTGGGAAGCAATTAAGCGGAGAAATCTTTTCTTCATAAAACTCCGCTATGTTGCGGTGGTTATGCTTTTGCTGTTCAACTTTTTGTTGGAAAAGGTAATTGATTTGCATTTTACAGATGAACAGCATCTTATTATTTTGATTCTGACTTTATTCCTGCTTATCTATAATATATTAATTCACTTTGCGCGTAAATTTCTAAAAAATATTGCAATGACTTTTAATCCATTGCAACTCTCACTTCTGCAAATAGTTGTTGATCTTACGATCCTTACAAGTTTGGTTTATGTTACCGGTGGAATTGAAAGCCCGCTAAAGTTATTTTTTATATTTCATATTATTATCGGGAGTTTAATTTTACCGGGGTACGTAATATACATTATTACTTCTCTATCGTTATTAGCAGTAACAGCTATTTCGTACTTGGAGTATTACGCTTACATTCCTCACTTTGCTTTTGGCGGATTATATGAAACACCGCTTTATGATAATCCCCAGTATATAATAATGAGATTGTTAGTACTTGGGTTAATGATGTTTATCAGTGCTTACTTAACTAACAGAATAGCGCATCAGCTTTATGCTCAGGAAAAACAGTTAATGGAAGCATTAGATGAGATCAGCAAATCAGAGGTACAGAAACAGAAATATATTATGGGTGTTGTGCACGAAATTAAGACTCCAATTGCTGCAACTAAATCAATACTAACTCTTATTACTGATGGATTTGTTGGTGAAATATCGCAGCAAGTTAAAGAAAAACTAAATCGAGCGATAATCCGCACAACGGAATCATTGGGAATGATAAATAGCATTTTAAGAATATCAAGATTACGATTGCTGGATGAACGAAGCAGTGAAGAAGTTGATATCTATAAACTGGTTGAAGAATTGTTAGAAGAAAATAAGGAAAGACTTAAAGAAAAATCAATAAAAGTATATAAAGAATCCAAAGGGATTAAGAAAAGTGTTATACGAGGTGATAAATTTTTATTGCAGTTAGCTGTATCCAACATAATTTCCAATGCAATAAAATATACCAATGAAAATGGAAAAATATGGATAACGCTTGAGTACTCGGATGAATTTTTGGAACTCTCTGTTTGTGACGATGGTATTGGTGTTGAGGATTCTGATATTGAAAAAATATTTGAGAATTACTATCGCGCAAAAAATATTAAAACAGAATATCAGGAAGGTGCCGGAGTTGGGCTATCGTTAGTTAAGGAAATTATTGTTCAGCATCGTGGAGAGATTACTGTTCAAAGTCCATCGCCTATTGGTACAGAAGAGAATCCGGGAACTTGTTTCAAAGTAAAATTGCCTTATTCATTTAAGGAAGTCGATAAAATGAAGAAGGAATCAGTCGCAGTTAAAGGTGGAGTTTAGTAAATGTTAAAATATAAATATATAGTGGTTTTGTTTTTCACAATTGTCAGCTTAACGGTTGGGAAAACCGGTTCGCTTAAAGGTACAGTTAAAGATGCTGAATCCACTTTAACATTCAGTCATATCGGTTATAAAGCCGAAAATAAAAAGATAGTGGTTACTTCTAATGATGTGATGGAAGTAAATATATCTTTGCGAAAATCTGAAATAATGCTTGGTGAAGCGGTTGTAACAAGCACGAGAGGTGCACGTGTAGTAAAGGATGTTCCTATTCCAATTGATCTGATTGACACAAAGACAATTGAGCAATCAATAAAACTTACTACTTCTGATGTGATGGGAGAAGCACCTGGTGTTACTGTTGTTCGTGATGGAGCTTGGGCTACTGCAGTGAACATTAGGGGACTGAGCAAGCAAAACGTGGTTTATCTTATTGATGGAAATCGCATAGAGACTTCGACCAATATTGCTGGTGGTTTGTCACTAATTGATCTTTCCGATGTAAAAAGTATTGAGATTGTCAAAGGGGGGTTGTCATCTTTATATGGTACTGGTGCAACGGGTGGAGTGGTAAACATTATGACAAACCGGGGAACAACGAGTGAACGCTTTTACTTTAACGGCTCTATAAGTTCCAGTTATGCTAGTGTTAATAATGGCAAAAATGCATCGATTAATCTAAGTGCTTCGGATAATATTTGGTATGCAGATATTACCGCTACTATGAGAAATACTGATGATACTAAAATCCCGGGTGGGACACTTTACAATAGTAGTTTTAAAGATAACAGTTTTTCTTTATCAGCAGGAGTTCTGCCGGTTGAAAATGTAGAAGTTAAATTTGACTATCAAAAATTTCTGCTAAAGATGTAGGCATTCCGGGGGGTTCTCCTTTCCCCGATAGAGCAACAGTAACTTATATATATGCGAATCGGGAAATGTTGAGTGGGGAAATTAACATAAAGCAGTTATCAAATACTTTAAGTAATCTAAAGCTAAAATATTATGATCAACTCATTAGTAGAGAAGTAGAATTAATCCCAAATTCTAAAGTTATTATTATGCCGCAAGCTGATCACAAAACAAATGGGTTACTGTTTCAAGCAGATTGGACTTTAGCAAAAAATCATTTTCTGATAACCGGTATAGAGATGCATGGCAAAGAAGTTATGTAGGGGAGAGAAGTAAAACAATTAAACCGTTGAATAAGGTAATTATTGATAAGCCAATTCCAAATTCAAAGTTTGCTTCGTTAGGATTTTTCATTCATGATGAACTACACTTAATCAAGGATAAATTCAAATTGAATTTGGGGGTACGTTACGATCTTATAAAAATTACAAACGAGCAGACGAATAATCCAATCGCAATAATAACTAACGGGAATGAAATAATCCCGCCGCCAAATCCGACTGCTTCTTATGATGCATACAATGTGAATAATAAATCTTGGAGCGGTAATGTTGGATTACTTTACTCATTATTTAATGATATTAATTTAACATTCAATACTGCTTATACTTTCCGCTCGCCATCTTTGGAAGAAAGGTATCAGTATATCAATTTAGGTAGTACAGTTTATTATGGAAATCCTAATCTTATGCCGGAGAAAGGTCTTTTATTTGATCTTGGTTTACGTATTTGGAAAAACAGATTTACGGTTACGGCTGATGCTTTCATTAATTCATTGAATGATTTAGTGATTGACAAGCAAAGATCCGACTTGTCATATCAAAAACAAAATTTAGGCAAGCAAAATTAGTTGGGTTTGATGCAAAAGTGGAATATAATTTCTTTAGGAATTATGTTCTTTACGCAACTGCGGCTAGTGTAAATGGCAAGGATAACGAGAAAGATGAATATCTCCTGCAAATACCGTCGTTTAACGGTTCATTCGAATTAAAAGTCCCAATCGAAAATTATTTTGATGTTGATCTATCAGCGAACTTTTTACAACAAACAAAATAAGGTTGCACCTGACGAATCAACAACACTGGGATACATCTATTTTGATGTTGCATTAAATTCTTATCCGATAAAAATTTTATTATTAAAACTTCAGATATTTGCTGGAGTACTGAACATATTTGATGCATCATACAGAAGTCACTTATCCACTTATAGAGGGATTAACTTAACAGAACCGGGAAGAAATATATACGCAAAAGTAAAATTATCTTGGTAAATAGATATTTCCATTTTTATTAACTTACAAACTCAATAATTTGAATAGAGAAAAAGATGGAATGGTATATCATAGCATTTATTTCCGCTATACTTTCTGCACTTGCCGCTGTAAGTCAGAAGAAAATGCTATTCAATATGGGTGCGCTTGATTTCTCATTAGTGTTATCATTGTTCAATGTATTATTTGCTCTTTTTTTAATTCCCAGTATTCAATTCAATGAAATATCTACTTTAAGTTTGACAATACTTTATTGCAAAACAATTTTCAGCGCAGTTGCTTTTTGGTTTGTAATGCTTGCAATAAAAAACTTGGAGATAAGCGGCGCCTTACCACTAATGATCTTAACTCCGGCTTTGGTTGCACTCTCAGCTTTTATTATTCTAGGAGAAAGTATCACCCTAGTTGAAATTGCCGGAATGGGTTTATTATTGCTTGGAATATATGTTTTGGAAACAAGCAACTCATCAAATATTTTTGATAGTTTTAAGATATTCAAAGCTTCACGGTATAAACATTTTCTTATAGGAGCAATTCTATTATTCACAATATCATCAGTAGTTGATAAGTTCTTACTAAAGAGTCATCAACTTGAACCTCTACCGTTTTTATTTTTCAAGCAGATATTTTTAGCAGTTAATTTCATTCTGATCTATATTCTTGCCGGATACAATCCGATTAAATTTATAGAGGTCAGTAGCTACATACATATCAACTCAGTTTGATAAATTTTGTTAGCCTTTACCATTCTGACTATTAAATTGTTAAATATACTGCTCTGAGAACGATTTAATCTATAACAAAATTCATTAAAATAACGCTCAATATTTAGGGTTTCCTCAGAAAGTCAGATAGAGAATTTATTCAGCTCAGCAAACTTCATAATGTTAGCCACAAATAGAGTTAAACCAATCCAAGTTTCCGATGTGTTTTTTAGTTTAGCTTTAATTTGATTTAGACCGTAGCCTTGTTTAGCTTGTCCAATTTTACCCTCTATCTGATTACGTCTGCCGTACTCTTTTTTGCGTTTAGCTTTTTGGTATGCAGATAATTTTAACGGTTTCCCTTTTGGTGTTGCAGAAAGCCTGATTTTATTATCTTTGCACCAAGTTCTATTATCATTTGTAGCATAAATTTTATCAGCAAGTATAAGTTCGGGGTAATAACCATAAAGTGCCTTGTATGCTTCGGCTTGTATCTTTAGATCAACACTTTCATTGTAGGCATCCCAACTTAACGTATCCCCCTTAACAAAACCATTAGCAAGTGAAAGACCAAGCTTAGAGCCAAATTCAACCTTTTTGCCTTGCTTGCCCCTTACTATGGGACGAACATGAGGTTGTGAAATGCTTACTATTCTATCATCACAACGGTTGGTTTTTTCTTGATACATTCTTCTTTGTTGTTCATTTAAGGTTTGTATTACCCAGAACTCTCGCATATGCTTATATTCTAAAGGGTTATACTCCAAGATATCCAACATCATATTTATGCTGCGTATGTTTCTATCGAGACAATTTAGTAAATATCTGATAGTCATACGTAAAGATTTTTTATTCTTTTGTCTCTTTTTTGCCTCTGACATATATTTTTTATGTGCTACTTTGCGGTAGGTTCGTGGTTTAACTTTTAATTTTCCCCTTAGCTCATCAAATAAATAATCAATAATAACTTCTGTTTTTTCTCTAGCTTCATTTAATAAACCAAGGTCATTTGGGTAACGGATGTATTGATCTGCCACAGTAGCATCTATCTTCAGTTCACCTTTGTTTTCTACTGATTCATCTTTTTTAATTTTCTCTGGAAAACTTATTCTTATCAATTCGTCACTAAATTGATTAAAAACATCATTCCCAAGGCGTTTTCTAATATCTACAAGAATAGTTGGAGAAAATAGAAGACTTGGGCTAAAACTATTACAATCGAGAAAAAACTGCATATATGGATTTTCGCTTATTATTTGAAGTGTTTCTTCATCAGATAAATTAAGCACATGTTTTATGATGAGGCTTCCAATAATCCATCTAGGATTAGTTGATGGTGTTCCTTGCTTGTCTGAAAACTTAGAAATGTATATCTTTACTAAGGAATCCCATGGAAGATGAAATCCTAGTTGAATCCATCTGTTTGATTGACTTAATTCCAAAGAGTAAAGATTATTGAACTCGGTAATTTTGGTCTGGTATTGAGAGGTATATTTTATCATATGCAAAGTTTTGTTGCAAATATACGCATTTCTTTGCATATATACAAACCCTTTTTTGCCTTAGTCCCTTTTATTCTAATAACTTAGCCCGTTTTGAGGAGACCCTAAATTAAAAAACATTGAGATTAATTGTTCCCGCCTAAAATCAATGGCAGTCCGTCCTTACCGGAACCGATGACTATAACTTTAGCATTTTGGGAATTGGCAAGTTTCTCGGTTGCTTCAATTCCTTTCCATCTAAGCAGTTGGTCGTTTATTCCTTCGGACACTATCGTTTGGAAATCTTTTATACCCTTAGCTTCAATACGTTTACGTTCTGCTTCCTGCTCTTCCTTTTTAAGCACGAATGCCATCCGCTGACTCTCTTGCTCAGCTTGTA
>QILJ01000316.1 GCA_003233295.1 Ignavibacteria bacterium
AATCGGTAAATTCATCATTTAGAAAAGAATAATTATCTTTAAATTCAGTCTGTTTGTTGGCATCTATTTGATAATCGATAACAGAGATTCTGTTATTCTCATATTTTGCTGTTGATTCAAAGTTTTTTACAACTGAATATAAAGGCTGGCGAATATAATCATCATGAAACGGAAGTGAAAAACCAATAAAAACTAAGCGTTTAGATCCTTGACCATTACCAATAAATCCATCCCATAGTTCCTTAAGAGGATTCAAATAGACTATCTTATTAATAGATGGAGATATAATAAATGGTGATTCAAGGACAGGTTCATTCAGTTGAAAGTAACTTTCAAGATTTTTAATTTTAAAGATATGCTGTAATTCATTTGTATCAAAATATGGCTCACTTAAAATCATTTTAGGATGGAATATATTTTTATTTCTATTCCAGACACATAATTCACTTCCAGATATTAAATACTTGTCCGAAATCCAATCGATTGAACCATGCATTTTATGTAAGATGATTTCATTATTATCTAAATCAATGATTCCATTTCCATTTTGGTCAATTTCTTTGAGTTTATTCCAAAAAAAGCGATATGGAATGTTATTCCGATCCAAAGCATCTTCAACAATTGTATCATAATTAAAAGTTATGATAAGATCATTTGGTTTTAGTAAATTTACAAATCTGTCGTATAGCTTCTTTTGTGAATCGATCACTTTTAATTGAGCTTGATATATGATTTTTGCGATATAATTACGGATTAATATTTGACTTTCATTACCAGCGCTACTCCAGTGATTAGGACCAAGAAGGTGCAGAAAATCTTCAATATCGAGATAAGAAATGAATTCTTCCAACTCAATATTTTCTTCAGCCGATATAGATTGATTATCTTTTCTTGAGTTATTATGATAATCAATAAAGTCAGCTATATCATGCTTCAAAATATTTTCATATAATGAATATTCAATGTTGTTTTTTGTTTGTATCTTTTTTGATTCATGAAGTATAAGACTCCAAAGCTCATTTGCAAGGGGAATGTTTGCAAGCGCCGAAAAACCGGCTCCAAGAATAAAAATGTTATATTCGCGTAAATTGCTCAATTATCCCTCTTTACTTTCATTTTGTCTTAGTTTTCCTTCTATATACGCATCCAACTCTTTTCCTATCCTATACTTTATGTCGTAATTTATTATAAAGTCTAATTCTCTCTCTAAAACTATAGTGTTTATTAATTCCCTTCAGGGGTCTGTTTCTTCTCCGTTATTATGGGTTCAAGTTCAATATCCTCTTGTAGAATATTCTCGAAGTTATAAATTGACTCCCATTCCCTAATTAACGCTTTGTGTGCTTCTTTCTTTTCAGAACCTTGTGGCAATACTTGCCACATATTAAGTGCGATTGGATAATTCTTAACTTGGTTTACCGTTACAATAAAACCTTTTCTGGTTTTCTTTTCAAGAAATAAAGAATTATCAAAGAAAAATTTTCTTGCAGCACCAATAATTATATTTCTTTTGTCTTCATCTTTTTCATGAATAATTTCAACAAGTTTATTCCAATGCTTGTAAGCTTGTTGATGAGCATCAAGTCTTCTCTCAATTGCAACGAGTTTATACTTATCTTTCCTTCCTAGTTCAAATTTCTTCCTTTCATCTTTTCTCTGAAGCCAATTATTAAAAGTTGGAATTGCGGCTCCAACTAAAAAAGCTAATATGTAATCCCACATATTTTAATCTCCATTATACAACTCTTTTCCCATCCTATACTTTATGTCGTAGTTCACTATAAAGTTAAAATCTTCTTGATTATCAATAGTAATGTCTTCATTTTTATAGAAATACTCTTTCATGTATCGATTTCCTAAATGTTGAATTCCAATAAGAAGTCAGCAATTTTTACCTTCACCACCCTCAAATTTTTCTACTTCATCTGCGAGCTGTTTCCATCCTCTTAAATTAAAATACCCGACACAAAAATCTGCACGGTGGGAAAGGTCTATTGTGGTTTTTAACGCTGTTGATAATTGCGATGTTAGGTTATCAAATATTTTTGGCATAAGGAACTCAATTAAATGTAAAGCGCTTTACTAAAATAAGTTATTCAAAATAACAATTTCTAAAAATATGTTGCCTAACATTCTCAACAAACGCATTGCGTTTATTGAGACTATATGTTAAATATTTATAGATATATCACGAAATATATCGTATAAAATCCATCTTAATTTTACAAGCGTTAGTAAATATGTTATTCCGAATAAAAAATATAAAAATGAATTATCATATCCAATTAATTAACTCATAACGAATTCGTTCTTCTAATAAAAGACTATTGCTTTTGCCGCGAATGCACGAATATTTATTTGCGAATTAACGGTTTGTAAAAACAATTTCTCCATCAAAAACTGTCATTTCAACTTTTACATTTTTAATTTCTGCCGGTTCTATTTCAAAGATATTTTCTGAAAGCACAACCATGTCCGCTATTTTACCAGTCTCAATACTGCCTACCTTATCTTCTTGGAAAGCGGCATAAGCAGCATTGATAGTGTAGCAGTCAACTGCCTCTTCAACTGTGATTCTTTCTTCCGGAATAAAATATTTACCATCTGCAGTTGCTCTTGTTACTGCAACGTAAATACCTTTGATAGGGTCCATTGTCGATACAGACCAGTCACTGCCGAAGCATAATTTAATTCCCGCATCTAGTAATGATCTGAATGCATTAAAATCTTTTATCCTCTCTTTCCCGATAACACTTTCAGCCCAACAGCCATCATCATAAAGATGGTAAGGCTGTGCGGAGATTATTACTCCAAGTTCTGCTGCACGTTTGATATCTATCTTGCTGATGTGTTGTGCATGTTCTATTCTGAATCTTCTATCCCATTCGGGATTTTGAGCTTTCATTTTCTCAATAATATCCAGCAATTCCATAATTGCTCTATCTCCAATCGCATGAATTGAACATTGCAGATGATTCCTATCACTTTCTATTATCATCTCTTCCAGTTTTCCGTTTTTCAAGTCTTCCATCGGAAGACCAAAGTTTTGCGGGTTATCGATATAGGGCTCTGACATATAAGCAGTTCTGGAACCGAGCGCTCCGTCAGTAAAATCTTTTAGTGATCCGATCTTCAGTTTTTCGTTTCCAAAGTTGTATTGAATCTCATTAGCGATCATATTCTTGTAATTTCTTAGTAAGAGTCTTGTATATAATCTTGATGTGAGCCTACCTTCTCGTTCTGCTTTCTGTAGAGCTTTGAAATGATTATCGTATGAAATATCATGGATTGATGTAACACCCAACTGTCGAGCTTCTTTCATTGCAGCATCAATTGCTTCGTCAAATTCTGTGTCGGATGGTTCGGGGATAATATTCAGGACAAGATCCATTGCTTTATCTACTAGTATTCCGGTCGGCTCGCCATTTTCATCTTTTACAATTTCACCGCTGGCTGGATCTTTTGTATTCCTATCAATTCCGGCAAGCTTTAGAACATAAGAGTTTGCAAGCGCTACATGATAATCCATTCGATAAACAAACACCGGAATATTTTCAGTAAACGGATCAATCCAATCTTTGTTCGGTAATTCAACTACTTGCCAATTCTGATGATTCCAGTTTCCTCCGATAATCCATATGTCATTGTTAATTGTTTTGGCAAAATCTTCTACCTTCTCGCTAAATTCTGCTTTGGATCTTACTTTTGTCAAATCAACGTTCAATAAAAATTGTCCGCCCATAATAACATGTGCATGACAATCGGTAAATCCGGGCAGCATTAGTCTGCCATTAAGATCAATCACTTCCGTGAATTCGTCAATATGCTTTTGAGCTTCATTATTGCTTCCAACAAAAATAATTTTGTTGTTTGAAACCACAACTGCATCAGCCCAATCGCGGTTAGAATTTACTGTATATATTTTCCCGTTTATAAATGCTTTTTTATACTTTGACATTTCATGTGTCCGTTAATTTCAATACTGGAAGGTTAAAAATAATATATTATATTAGCTTCAACAAATTATGGAGTAGAGAGTTTTTAGAATTATATGATCAGAATTATTACTTACATAGTTGTAATTGTATTCTCAACAATCAATTATTCGCAAACATTCAGAATAGAGCGTCCTGTCCCGAATAGTATTGAAGTACAGGGAAATTACCTATATGGTGAACCATGGTTTTGGGCTTCCGGAGGTGCTCATCGGGGACTGGATATGTGGATAGTTTACGACACCGTTTATTCTGCAATGGATGGCTATATTGAGTTTGCAGCATATACTCCGGGCGAAGATGGATATGAACCTGATGGATTTGGAAATTATCTAAGAACACGTTCCAACTGGAACGGTCGAACGCTTTATATCTACTATGCACATCTATCGAAATTACTAGTTGATACAGGCGCTGACATTACTGTCGGAAAAGCAATTGCAATTTCCGGCAACACTGGTAATTCATCCGGTCCTCATCTGCATTTTGAAATTAGGGAGAATGATTCATATTATCTAGCTGAACGAACGAGAAGAAATCCGGAACTTTGGTTTGCAATGAAAGGGATGGGAGCAATTTACGGTAGAGTGCCAAATGCCGATGATAACACGAGAGTTGATATTTCTCCAGATCCTAAACAGCGTCCTCCATACACAACTTTCAGTTACGGTTTAACATATGGTTTTTACGATAAGACAATAGGCAGCGATGATATCTATAAAGAGAATTACGCTTTCGGTGATGTGAAACCCGGAACATATACTATCACCGCTCTGGATGGAGCTTACACAAGAGTTGTAACCGTAAAAGCCGGAGAGGTTGTTGATGCCGATAATGTTGTAAGTGTTGATAAAAGTAATGACAGAGTTACTGAATTCAAGTTAGAGCAGAATTATCCGAATCCGTTTAACCCAAGTACAACAATAAAATATTCTATACTACCTGTAGAGCGAGATTTATCTCGCTTTAATATAAACGAACTGAAGTCTGCTTTACAAGTAACATTAAAGATATACGATATTCTTGGTTGTGAAGTTGTAGCCCTTGTAAATAAACAGCAGCAACCCGGTAGTTACGAAGTGAATTTTAACACCGCATCAATCAACGGTGGATTATCAAGCGGGATTTATTTTTACAGATTAGTTATAAACGGCAGCACTAAATATATAGAAACAAAAAAAATGATTCTGCTTGAGTAATTACGTTTAAAATTTAGGAGTTAAAGGATTTTGTAAACAATACCAATTTGAATTGATTCCTGCATCTGAGTGCGGAGCGATTCCTTAACATTGTAAATTAATAGAAAGTTGAAATTAACATTAAACCATTCATTAAATTTTGCGGTAATATTATTTTTCCAAATAACATCCCACACACTAAGCCTATCGAAACCGCTGAATAATCGCAAAGTGCTTTTATAAATAATATCCTTATCCAAAAGAACTTTAAGATTGGATACACTTTCAATACCGGTTTCAAACTTAAAATACTCCAGGGTAGTCGTCTCTACGTTGTCTGTATATCTATCTGCAAATTTATTAGCAAATGATTCTTCAAATGCTAAACCAAGTCTCGTTTTAAAAACATCTGATTTACTATAGAATACACCAACCGATTGAGTAACATAACCGGGATCAAAAAAACCGGAAATCACTTTTGCCGGGTCAACTTTATAATCATAGCCTGGAGTAATAGGCGTTCTGATCAGCAGACTTATAAAAGGAGATTGATATGCATTATAAATATCGAATCTGAAAACACTTGAGTTATACATTTCGTTAGCAGTTGTCTTGATAATATCCGGCTCCACACGCGAACGCCCCGCAGCACCGGCGAACTCGTTCTCAAAACTCCAGTTTTCTGTTTTATATTTCATTTTCCAATTGAACTTACCCACAAATGAAAATGAATTTTCACCACCTTTCGACCAATCCTGGAATGCAATTTGGCTGAGGTTTAACTCAACTTTTAAACTGGGACTCCATTTATTAAGAGTCGAGTCTTTTTCTGCAGCTGTAATGCAATTAAAAGCGGCAAGGGAAAAAAATATAAATAAAATCGCTTGCTTCATTGAAAAATAATATCCTTTTTACCAGGTTACAAAAATAATAATAATAATGGTGAATTCTATATGGAAAATCGTTTGCACCATAAATAATTTTAATTTTCATACAATTTGTTTATAATTATGACGGTATTGAATTACTGCAGTGACTGAAAAATTAGTCTCTGAATTGCAGAAAAATTATTTTACACTTGACAACTAATAATGTTTTATTTATGTTTCATACACAAATTATGAAAATTGTAAAATTAAATATCGTTTCGGTAAAAAGCTGTTTAAATCCTTGCATGTGTATGGGCTGTATATACTGAAGGGATAATTGATATTTATACATAAATTTTAGTCAAAAAAGCCCTTCATTCCCGAAGGGCTTTTTTTATTGTTCATTTAAATAAAAAACTTGAACTATCAAGAAAGGTCGAGGGAACAGGCCCAATGACACCTTAGCAACCGCCGAATTTGGAATGGTGCTAAATCCTGCCCGTAAAGGGAAAGATACAGATAAAGTTAAACCTCTCTGGATTTTTCCCAGGGAGGTTTTTTTTGCTCAATTTTAACATAAGGTTTCTTATGAAAGAGAAATATAAAAGAAGTTTACTTAAAACATTTTCGTGGAGAATTACAGGAACAATTGACACGATTATTATATCACTTTTGATTACAGGCGACTTGAGTATAGCCGCCACAATCGGATTTATTGAAATCTTCACAAAAATGGTACTTTACTATTTTCACGAAAGACTTTGGAATAGAATTAATTATGGTAAGGAAACTACAGATAATATAGAATATCACATTTAAAAGAAGGAACAAAAAAATGAATTTGGAATTGGAAAATATAGTAATACAAAGGTTATCAGCAGAAGATATTGTGCAAAGGTATATTACTCAATATAAGGGCAGTATTGCTCTTGCTTCGAGCTTAAGCATTGAGGATCAAGTCCTGACTGATTTAGTACTGAAAATTGATCCAAGTATAAAGATTTTCACACTCGATACTGGAAGACTCCACCCGGAGACTTATCAATTGATAGATAGAACAAATGAACACTTTAGTACTAAGCTTGATGTTTACTATCCTGAAAACTCTAGCCTTGAAAAGTTTGTAAAGAAAAATGGGATTAATTCATTTTATGAAAGTCTTGAAAATAGAAAACAATGTTGCGCAATTAGAAAAATTGAACCGTTAAAGAGAGCATTGAAAAATATTGATGTTTGGATTGCAGGTTTAAGGAGAGAACAGTCATTAACAAGAAGCGATTTAAAGATAATAGATATTGATACACTGAATCAAAATTATAAATTACTGCCTCTATTAAATTGGTCTGAAGATCAGGTATGGGATTATATCAAGAAAAACAATATTCCATTTAATTCACTGCATAATCAAGGTTTTGCTAGTATTGGATGCGCACCCTGTACGCGGGCAGTTACCAATCCGGATGATATTCGTAGTGGAAGATGGTGGTGGGAAAATCCCGAGACAAAAGAATGCGGCTTGCATTTACCAAAAGGAGTTTAATTATGGATAATTTAGAAAAAATAGAAGCACAAAGTATTTACATATTGCGCGAAGCATACAGAAGTTTTGACAATCTGGCGATGTTGTGGTCGATTGGAAAGGATAGTACAGTGCTGCTCTGGCTGGCTCAAAAAGCATTTCTTGGTCATGTTCCTTTTCCATTAGTTCATATAGATACATCATTTAAAATTCCGGAAATGATTGAATACAGGGATAATTTAGTGAAGAAATTTCATCTTAGCCTAATTGTTGGTCAGAATAAAGCGGCGCTAAAAAACAAAGAAACTTTTCCCGAAGGTAATGCGACAAGATTACAATGCTGTAAAAAATTAAAGAGTGAAGCTTTAAATAAATGCTTATCAGGCGAATGGGAAAGATTAAGATTCGACCATATTACTGACCAATTTGTGATTGATGAAGATCGTAAAGCATATACAGGTGTGATTGTTGGCGTTCGTGCAGATGAAGAAGGCAGCCGATCTAAGGAAAGATATTTCTCTCCGAGAGATAAAAATGCTGACTGGGATGTAGGGGATCAGCCACCTGAATTCTGGAATCAATTTAAGACCGATTTTGAACCAAATACTCATATCAGAATCCATCCGCTGCTTGATTGGACTGAGTTAAATATATGGGAATATATTGAACGTGAAAAGATTCCGGTAACAAATTTATATTTCGATAATGGAAACGGTAAACGTTACAGATCACTTGGCTGCTTCCCTTGTACTCATGCTGTAGAATCACATTCAAGAAATGTAACAGAAATTATAACTGAATTAAAATCCGGGAAATTTGCAAACATCGCTGAACGTTCCGGAAGAGCACAAGACAGCGAAGGAGGTGGAACATTAGAAACACTTCGCCGTGAAGGATATATGTAAAAAGGAAAATTATGATGAAAGAAAGAATGAACATAGTAATTGTTGGTCATGTAGATCACGGTAAAAGCACATTAGTTGGCAGATTACTTGTAGATACAGAATCACTTCCAAAAGGGAAATTGGATTTTGTAAAAGAACAATGTGCAAAAAACTCTAAACCATTTGAATATGCTTTCTTACTTGATGCTCTTGTTGACGAACAAAGTCAAGGAATTACAATAGATACGGCAAGGATATTTTTTGAGTCTTCTCAAAGAGAATATATAATTATTGACGCTCCCGGTCATATTGAATTTCTGAAGAATATGATAAGCGGTGCGGCAAGAGCTGAAGCAGCATTATTATTAATTGATGCCGATGAGGGTATTGCTGAAAATAGTAAAAGACATGCTTACATGCTTTCACTCCTTGGTATCAAGCAAATTGCTGTTGTGGTTAATAAAATGGATTTGGTTGACTACAATCAAAATGTTTTTAATAAAATTAAATTAGAATATACAAAGTATCTAAAAAGTATTTCTATTGAAGCTACACACTTTATCCCTGTCTCGGCTAGAGAAGGTATAAACTTGATTGATATTTCACAATTGACCGATTGGTATGAAGGCGCTTCCTTATTAGAAATTATCGATTCATTTACAAAAGAAAAATCAATGGATGAAAAACCATTAAGAATATATCTGCAGGGGGTTTACAAATTCGATGGTCATAAAAATAAAAAGCGAATTTATGCAGGATCAATAAATTCTGGAAAGATAAATGTTGGAGATAAAGTTGGATTTCTTCCATCAGGAAAATCTTCTATTGTGAATTCGGTGGAAGTATATAATAAGTCAGGAATAACATCCGCAAGAACAGGACAAGCAATTGGACTGACACTTGAAGAAGAAATTTATGTTAACGAGACAGACCTGGTTTATAAGTTAGATGAAAGTAAACCTAGTTTTAGTGATAGAGTCTTAGCTAATATTTTTTGGATGGGTAATGATCCATTGCTAAGTGGTAAAAGTTATAAATTGAAAATCGGGACGCAAAAATTTGATGTAATGATTGAAGAAATACAAAATGTGCTTCATACAGCCGATCAGGGTGAAATAAATTCAAATAAATTGGTAAATAAGCATGAAGCCGCAAAGTGTGTACTAAAACTTAGAAATAGGATCCCTTTTGATCTAGTTGAACAAAATGTACATACTAGCAGATTCGTGATCATAGATAAATATGATATTGTTGGAGGAGGGATGATTATTAAAAATATGGAAGATTCAAAACCTAAACATGCTTATTCCGATTTTGAAATAGAATTAAACCAACTAATTCGAAAACATTTTCCGCATTGGGAAGCAAAATCATTAGAGGAAATTATCTAATGAGCAAAATTGTTAAATATGAAGTTACTTTGAATGAATTAGAACTGGCGCTTTCTGACAGAGATATCTGCAAGGATGAACAAAGTAAAACTACTAATGGAATTCTTGGTGGAGATAAACTTAGGAATGAACTGAGCGCTTTCAACAAAGATGATATTGATAAAACTGTTCTAGTGAATATAAAGTCTCATGGAATATATCTGCAAACAGATCGGGATACTCTTATAAATGGTAATAGGGAATATACTTTTCTTATAAGAATTCCTTTTTGGGGTGGCGGCGATATAAAGTCGTCAACGTATTTGAAAATTAGTAAACTAGCTGAAAAATATTCAAGTGACGAATTTGGAAAGCCATCTTTGCGGCTTACAACTAGACAAGGAATTCAATTTCATCGTGTGACAAAGAAAAATATATTTCCAATTGTAAAAGATCTTGCAGAAATTAATCTATTAACACTCAATGGCTGTGGGGATAATACTCGTAATCCAATTGCCAGCCCAATAAAATCAAATATTTTTAATGCAACGGCATTAGCAGAAAAAATTGGCACTTATTTCCGTTTACCCGTAAATGAACATTTACAAGTTTTTGGAATAAAAAGTAATATTCATGATGCAGAAAAAAAATATAATTATAAAAAAGAAGGACTGCCGCGCAAATTTAAAATAGGAATCGCCGGAGCCTATCTAAACCAGGATACAGGGAAAATAGTAAAAGATAATAGTCCGGATATTCAAACAAATGATTTAGGAATTGCACCGATTATTGAATATAAAAAGATTACAGGTTACCAAATATATATAGGTGGTGGGTTAGGAGAAAAAAATGGAAAAATTACATTTGCATTATTAGGAATTCCGTTGGGAGTGGTTTATAACGAAGATGAAATAATTCCATTGATTGGAGCAATAATAGATGAATGGAATATACTCGGAGATAGGAAAAATAGACATTGGGCAAGATTAAAAAATGTTATTTTAAAAAAAGGACAGCAATTAGAAAATCTTAGCACTGAAGAAATTCTGAAAAGTGAGAAGAAAAGACGAATTGCACAATCTAAGGGAGTAGAATGGTTAAGAGAAAGGCTTGAGAAAAAAGGTGTTAAAATTGAACCGCCTATTAAACTAAATCTTGGTAAAAAACATAGGCACCATGGCTGGTTGAAACAATATGATGGTAAATTCACATTCGGTTTATGGATTGAGAATGGAAGAATTAGTGATACGAAAGAAAACATCAAAACTATGATTGATGAAATTGCAGAACACATTAAACCGAATATTAGACTGACACCGTTTCAAGATTTATTATTTACAGATATTTCTTATGAAAACAAACCACGGTTAGAGAATATATTACAAAAATATCAATATTCTTTTCCGTCAGATCCAAGAAGAAATTCTATGGCATGCGTTGGTTTGCCGACTTGTAGTCTTGCTGTAGCAGATTCTGAAAGATATTTCCGACCATTAATGAATATTTTGGAAGATGAAGAAATTCATAAAGTAGAGAATATTTCTATTGGCATAAGCGGATGCGAAAGACATTGTTCGCGAAATATTTGCCATCCTATTTCAATCGAAGGAAAAGGATCCGGACGTTATCAATTGAAATTACTATTTGGAAAACACGAAGCGGAAATATTGGCGAAGGATATAATCTATAAAGGTAAAAAATATTTGAGGCTTGTCCCTGATAAAGATATCCCAAGTCTGGTTCAACTTTTAGTTGATAATTATAAAAAAAACAAATTATCGGAAGAAAATGAAATTGGCGTATTTCACCAGAGGATTGGTGTTGGTGGAATCATCAAGTTAATAGAAAATAATCCATCTTTAGATCATTTATTAGAAAAGACTTACAATGAATATTTTACATAATTTAGAAAAAGGCAATAATGCAATAAACACTTTACCGGTTTTATTAAGGGATCCAAGGATTCTATTGATTGGCGGAGGAAAAGTTGCTCTTCAGAAAGCAAATGTAATGATTAAAAATGGAATCGATTTTCAAATTATCTCTGAAAATTATCTGGATGATTTTTCAAATATCGATGTACCTAAATTAACAAAGTCCATAGAAGTTTCTGATTTTGCTGATTATAAAATAATTATCAATGCTACGGGGAATAAAAAAGTAGAAAAACTAATTGATAAAATTAGGCAGAAATTTAATATTCTATTGAATACTGTTGATATCCCGGAAAAATGTGATTTCTATTTTTCTGCCTTATTAAATTATGGCAAATTGAAAATTGCGGTTTCTAGCGATGGTGCAAGTCCAATAATCTCTAAAGTTGTGAGGGATAAAATTAAAGAAATTATTTCTCCAGAAATTAAAGTGCAGATTGAAAAAGAAGCAGATCTTAGAAAACAAAATAAAATTAATATTGCTCGGACAAAGATAGAAACATCACGACTATTCGGACACGTTGCACTGGTAGGTGCTGGTCCAGGCGATCCTGAATTATTAACACTTAAAGCATATAAATTAATACAAAATGCAGAGGTAATTCTCCACGATTATTTAGTTAGTAATGAAATATTGGCGTTGGCAAGATCCTCAACAAAAATTATTAATTGTGGGAAACCCCACGGTAGTACAACACTTTCGCAGCTTGATATAAATAGCCGGATGGTTTTTTATGTGAATCAAGGAAGACGAGTTGTTCGATTGAAAGGAGGAGACCCTTTTATTTTTGGACGCTTAGTTGAGGAAACCGAATACCTCATTGAAAACAATATCGAGTTTGAAATAGTACCAGGAATTACTTCTTCAATTTCGGGTGCCGGAAATGCTGCTATTCCCGTTACTGCTAGAGATGTTTCAAATGGATTCTCTGTTGTTTCCGGATGCCTTAAAGGGAATCATTTTAATTTGAATTGGATAGAGCTGCTGAAGATTCCAAAACATACAACCGTTGTATTAATGGGATTAAGAAAAGCAAAGCAAATTGTTAATGAAGCTATTGCTCGAGGAGTTAGAAAGAATTTACCTATTGCAATTATTTCAAATGCAACAAGGGATAATCAAACGGAAATAATTACAACACTCATTGATTTAGAAAACGCAGCGAAAAATGCTCCAACACCGGCAATAATTGTTTTTGGAGAAGTAGTAAATCTTAGAAGAAAATTAAGCAATTTTATTGATTGTGAAAAACAAGAGATTTTTTCGAAATTTGGGTAAATGAGTAACTCATATTACGCGAAATCTGTTTTTGACTTTACACATACTTTTAGTATGTGGATTAAAAAAATCATAAAGTTCTGGATATTAAGCCTCTCAAAAATAAAACATTATGAGTCACGCCAAGGTATACAAGTAAAGCCTGGTTTGTATGTTGCATTCCTACCATGATTTAAAAGTCGCGGTAAATTACTTATTATTTTGCGTTACGTTATTATTAAGATGTTTTTACGTAAGGTGCCGGTAAGTTATCGAGTGAAATATATTTTTACAAATTAACTGTTTTTTTAGTGAAAGAACTACAATAAAAGTCAATAAAATGTTATTATTAAAATAATCTTTTTGAAAATATAGGAATTATCATGAGATCAATTATCGATCAATTAAAAAAAAATAAAATATTAGTATCGGATGGCGGATGGGGAACTTATCTTTATGCAAAAGGACTTCAAATGGGTGACTGCCCAGAACTATGGAATGAAACACACAGAGCTGATGTTCTAGAAATTGCTAAAAGCTATATTACCGCCGGCGCTGATATGATAGAAACCAACAGTTTTGGGGGAAGCAGAATAAAACTTGCACAATATGATCTTGGAGAGAGGACATACGAATTAAATAAAATGGCTGCGGAGATATCTCGTGAAGCTGCTGGCGATGATAAATTTGTACTCGGATCTGTTGGACCAACGGGTAAATTTTTAATGACCGGAGAAGTGACCGAAGAAGAACTTTATGATTCTTTCAAGGTGCAGGTTGAAGGTTTGAGGGATGGGGGAGTGGATGCAATATGCATCGAAACGTTTTATGATATACAGGAAGCTTTGCAGGCGATCAATGCTGTAAAGGATAACACTGAACTTGAAATTATAACAACTTTTACTTTTGATAAAGCGCCGGACGATTCATATAATTCAATGATGGGAATAAAACCTTCGCAGATGGCTGAAACACTTGCCGATGCCGGGGTTGACATATTCGGTACAAATTGCGGAAACGGTTTCGAGGGAATGATCGATATTGTGAAGGAAATACGTGAGGTTAATACCGTGCTGCCAGTTTTGGTTCATGCAAATGCCGGACTGCCGATTGAAGAAGATTGTAAAATTGTTTATCCCGATTCACCGGAAAGAATGGCTGAATTAACTCCGACTTTAATTGCTGCCGGTGCAAATATTATAGGCGGATGCTGCGGCACAACTCCGGATCATATAAGAGCGATCAAAGAAGTTGTTAATAAATTGAAATAGAAAATTAATTTCTTAGGGATAATTCAAATGCAAAGGATGACTTTTTCAGTTATTGCGTTTTTTGTTTTATTGTTTGTATCATGTCAAATTGAAAAACCTGATATAAATAGTTTAATTAAAAATGGCGATTACACTAAGGCCGAAAAACTTATCGAGCAAATCGTTGCAACTAAAAATATCTCGGAAGAAGAGAAGTATAATATGAAATTCCAAATTGAAGGAATGAACAGGATAAAGAAAGATTTTACTAAAACTGCTGATGATATTTTGGATTATGTGCATAAGTATTATCCTGATGCTGTAAATGATGACCTTTCAAAATGGGAAGCTGACGGTTCGCTGGAATTCAAAATAATAGATGGTAAAA
>QILJ01000414.1 GCA_003233295.1 Ignavibacteria bacterium
CAATTACTGCTATATTTTGGATTTTTTTGAAACCCTTTTTAGGATTTGCATCAACTAGTAACAGTATTGAAAAGATACTAAAGGGAGAAACCCTAAGTCCTAATTATAAAATAGTTTATCCCATCAACGTTAATATTGATAAAAAACGGTTATTTGTACTTGAACACGAGTATTACTATCAAGCGCTTAAGCAAAAAACAAACTTAACGCCAAGTAATATAATAACCTCATTTATTTTTGAGAATGGTGATCAGAAGCGGGAATTATTCGGTACAAAAGCGGCTAATGTTGCTAAACCCTGGTTGTCGCAGATCTATATCGATCAATACACTTTGGATAATACGTTAGAACACGAATTAACCCATACTTTTGCAGCCGAAATCGGGAGCACGATATTAAAGATAACACCAGGTTTTAACTTTGCGCTTCTAGAGGGTTACGCTATGGCAATGGAAAATAATTACTCAGGATTTGATATAGATTACTTAGCATACTTAGCAGATAAAAGTGATTACAAAATCAACTTGGAAAGTCTATTCTCCAAATTGAATTTCTTCGGCAGCGCTTCATCGCTCTCATACATATATGCCGGTTCGTTCATTAAGTACTTGGTTCATGAATATGGGATCAAAGTAGTAAATGAAATTTATCAGGATATTGATTTTCAGAAACATATTGGGAAAAATCTTGAGCAGTTAAACGATGAGTATTTCAGTTATTTGGATTCGCTAAATTATTCTGTTAATAAAAATAGAGCTAACTATTTCTTCGGATACAAACCGCTGATCAAAAAAGTTTGTCCCCGTGAAGTAGCAAATGGTTTAAAAGATGCCTGGCAGGAATACTCACATGAAGATTATTATTCAGCAAAGAAAAAATTTCGTGAGATTTATTCATACTCAAACTCATACTCTGCTTTGGTTGGAATTATATACTGCAATACAAAGATAGGGATGGAAGGGGAATCTAAAGAATTGCTTGAGAAATCACTAAAAGATTATGAGGGAACTTCTTATTACTTCAGCGCTTTGCTTCAGTTTGGTGATCAACTTTTATTGACAAGCGAAGTCAGGAAAGCTAATTCAGTCTATACAGTTCTTGCAAATATGAAACCTACAATAAATTACTATAATTTGGCAATGATAAGAAAGGTAATGATCTCCATAAATGAAAAGCTTGGTGCTGATTATATAAAAGGAAGTGATTTTGATAAATATTCGATCTTGAAGCGAATAAATGATGATGAATTATTTGAACCGTCAATTCCGATAATGGTTAGACTATCACAGCAATTGAACGGAAGCAGTGATATTTTTGAATCGTATTTAAATAAAAAAATTAACTTGGATGAAAAGATATCAAGTAATACGGCATTTGTTTTATCCAAATATTTTTATGAAAATTACAAGTTTAGCAAAGCTCTTCACTTTGCAGAACTGAGTATTGAAAAATGTAAAGAAAGTTTTAGAATTAGTATTTTAAAAGCTAATAAAGATAAAATTGAGTGGATCCTTAAAAATAAAGATGGAATATTATCAGAAACTAAATTCAGTGTCTATAATTGACCGATATTAAGCGACATATTGCGGAAAGAGAATACTTTGCCGAAGCATCGAAACTTGCGGAGGAGATGGGCGTTGAGATATACGTTGTTGGCGGATATATCCGGGATCTAATACTAAAACGTGAGTTAGATGATATTGATATTCTTGTTATCGGCGACGGACTTGAATTCGCACAAAAATTTGCCGAGAGGTTGGGAGTTCAAACTGTTAGCCTTTTCAAAACATTTGGAACAGCACATTTTAATTATCAAAATATCGATTTTGAATTTGTCGGTGCAAGAAAAGAATCTTACTCAAGCGACAGCCGTAATCCTGCAGTTGAGACCGGTTCATTTGATGATGATATCAACAGAAGGGACTTTACGATAAATACAATTGCGCTATCATTAAACAAATCCAATTTTGCCGAGATAATTGATAAATACAGCGGTATTCAAGATATTGAAAATAAATTGATCAAAACTCCGCTTGATCCCGAGCAGACCTTCAGTGACGATCCGCTTAGGATAATGCGGGCTTTCAGATTTGCCTCGCAGTTGAATTTTACATTGGATGATTCACTCTTTGAAGCTGCCTCCAAAATGGCGGGCAGATTGGAGATAATTTCGAGAGAGAGGATCACCGATGAGTTTATGAAAATATTAGGTTCCCCCAAACCTTCCATGGGATTAAGACTCCTTTACGACTCCGGTGCAATGAAGTATGTATTTCCGGAAGTCGCCAATCTTGGCGGAGTTGAGCAGAAAAAAGATTTTCATCATAAAGATGTATTTCTCCATACTTGCCAAGTTGTTGATAATATTGCTGAAGTCTCGGATAATATCTGGCTCAGATTTGCCGGGTTGGTTCACGATATTGCAAAACCAATGACAAAGAGATTTGATGAGAAAGTCGGGTGGACATTCCACGGGCATGAAGAACTTGGCGCGAGGATGATGAAGCATATTTTCAGAATAATGAAACTTCCGTTTTCAAAACTCGATTATGTTCGTAAGCTCGTGCGGCTTCATCTTCGTCCAATTGCTTTGATTTCCGATGATGTTACCGATTCGGCAATACGCAGATTTATTGTTGCTGTTGGTGAGGACCTTGAAGATATGATCATTCTCTGCCGGGCAGATATCACCAGTAAGAATCCCGAAAAGGTAACACGCTATTTAGCCAATTACGATAAAGTGATGGAAAAAGTCCGAGATGTAAAAGAGAAAGATAAATTAAGGGAATTCCAATCACCTGTTCGTGGTGAAGATATAATGAAAATCTGCAACATTCCACCTTCTAAGACTGTGGGTGAAATTAAATTGGCAATTGAAGAAGCAATTTTAGATGGAGAAATTGGAAATAACTATGAAGAAGCCTTAGCTTATCTTATGAAGATTAAGGATCAATTTTATAATTCAGGATAACTCAATTCTTTAGGAACATCTAAGATCATTTCACCCTAATTAAACTATCGGCAGCGATGATTTGATTTGCTCTGATTCCTTCGTCAATTGTCTCTTTGTAATATTTCTGAGCATCATCAATTGAAAGAGTTCCTTTTAATTTTTCATCCAGATTTCCGTCAGCTTTCAAGTCGTTGAATAAGGAAATATCTTGCTGAGTATCTCCGCGTTTTTGAACGATTCTGAATTGATTGAATGGATTTTCTTTTCCAGTTAGGAAACTGGTTATTTGAAAAACTATATAAGGTCTTGTAATTGTGTACTGAAATTTTTCCGTTTCCTTGTTAATTACACTTAACTTGTTTTGCTTCTCAAGGAGGTTAAGAGCGTAACTGTAAATTTTTTGAGCTTCATGAATTGTAACATCACCTTTGACTATTTTATCAATCACCCGATCTTGATTGAAATCTACTGCTTTAAAATTTTCCCCAATCAAATAATTACATGATTCCGAATTATTTGGACAATAGATCGATCTGATAAAATAATTATTACCATCATACGAAAATCGGAAACCTGAAACTTGTAAGTTTTGGTCAGAAGATGAACAACTCAAAAAAAACAAGAAGATGAAAACAACTGAGAAAAGAGGTTTAAGAAACTTGTTAAAGTGCCGATTAAAAAACGTACTGTACTTCATTTTTCCCTCCAGATTATTTTTAATTTTTTTTGGGAGGTGAATAATTATAACCAACACTACAATAATTATACAATATTATTTTGATAAATGTTCAAAAATTTTATGATAAATTACTTTTTAATTATGCAGCAAATAATTATCTTGAATATAAAGTAAAATCATCAATCCAATATTATGAGTAAACTTTACATCTATTTTCTATTTATTGCTCTGGTTTGCCAAAGTTTTGTATTTGCGCAGGCAATTCCACGTGATGAATATTTGGACTATATTCCACTAGAGTATCCGCGAGTTGTTGAACAAACCATTGCAAGTAAAAGATTAAATCTTTATGGTGATAAGTCCTCTACAACGTATAAAGATATAGATCCATTAGATGGTATTGACGACAAGCGAAATACTATTTTTACAAAAATGGGTGTTAGATTTGCTCCTTTCTTAGTCCAGAATACAACGGCAGTGCCATTAGATTATGACGTTTTTCTAAAGGGTAGTTCATCATTCCCTTTATATATTGATACGTGGAATATTGCTCCTTCAAAACCTGAACTTGTAAATGTAGAATTGATCGATTTTCCTGCGTTGAGAAACTCGGAATGTAAAGTAAAAGCAAGGGACATTCAAGATCAGTTTACTTTACAGCAAAATTTGAATGATGACTGCAAACTGTTAGCTTTAATAGAGGAGTTCAATCCAAATTCGCCGAAAAATGAACAATTTAATACAGCAAAGAAAAGTGCCGAAAAAGAATTACTCAAGGTTATGTATTTTGATTTTCCAGCAAACCGTACGGTTAGTTGATAAGTTTTTAGTCTGATACTATCTGTTGGATTCTAATTCCGTCTATATCTTTGACAAATAATTATTAGCTTTCAGTTTCATTTCCAAATTTATTTTGTAAAAAACTTATTTAAGTTTGCAACTTTTGTTATACATCGTTCGTCCAAACTATTGTGAGTTAATTAAATTTTTTTATTAAACGATTAAACCATGGAGAAATTATGAAGAAAATTGTGATACTCATGCTCAGTATGCTAATCACAACATCATCATTCGCACAGACCGAACTATCCTTAGAACAGGCAATTCAAATAGCGCTTCAACGTAATAGTGCATTGGTTAAAGCCAAAAATAATCTAGTTGGTAATAAAGCTTCTGTAAAATCTGCATATGGTAATTTGATCCCTAATATGGGGATTCGAACGAATTGGGACTGGAGACGAGTGGAGGATTCGGGCGGTACGCAACTTGATAATAACGGCAATCCATATGTTATACCCCCGACAAGTATAGAAACAAGGAATTATAATCTTGGCGCCGGCGGTTCTGTGGTGCTGTTCAATGGTCTTGCTAATTATGCTAACATATCATCCGAAGAAGACAAATATGAAGCTGCTGAATTTAATCTTGATAAAATGAAAAGAGATATTGTCCAGACTACGATAATTTTCTATTACACAATATTAAAAAACAAAGCTCTGCTTCGTGTAAGGGAAGAAAATCTAAAGTATAACCAAAAACTATTAGAAACAATTTCCGAAAGAAATAAATTGGGTTCTGCGCCAATTGCTGATTTATATGCACAACAAGTACAGACAGGTAGTGCAGAGGTTGAAGTTATTAGATCTCAAAATCAAGTTGATGTAGCTCAAAATACACTTATCGATTATCTTTCTTTAGATGTTCTGCAAGACTATAACTTTGTGAGTAAAATTGATACTGTTGATGCTTCGAATATTAATGAATACAGTAAGGACTTCGATAATGTTAAGTCTATGGTTGATTATGCATTAATGCATAGAACCGATTTTAGAGGACAGCAAAAAATTGTAGAAAGTACCGATAAAGGCATTACGATTGCTAAGGGAAACTATTGGCCGAGTTTAACCGGAGGGTATAATTTTTCTACTACTTCTCTTGCAATTGATGAGTTATTTAACAGAAGAGTGTGGGGAGTAAATCTAGGTTTAAGTTTCCCGATATTTTCAAATTGGAATACAGAAACTTCTGTTCAGTATGCTAAGATAAATTATTACAATGCCGAAGAGGATTTACGAGCACTGAAGAGAAAAATAAAAATAGAGATAAAACAAGGATTTTTAAATTTTACAGCAGTGAAAAAGTCTCTTGATGTAGCTATCAAAACAGTCCAATCTGCTACTGAAAATAGAAGGGTGCAGTATGAACGATACAGTCTTGGTTCCGGTACGTTCTTGGAAGTGCTGCAGTCTGATAGAGATTATCAAAATGCATTGAGTTCTAGAATTGATTCGGAATTCAATTTCCATAGTGTGCGAAAGACACTGTTGAACAGTCTTGGAAAATTAGGTTATAAAGAATACGAAATTAATACCGATAAAGGAGAATAAGATAATGGGGAAAGGAAAAGGTAAAAGATCGAAAAAGAAACTTTTCATATTCAGCGCTTTGGCATTAATGCTTGTTATTATTGTGGTGCTAGTGATAACAAGCGGAGAGAAAGAGAAGATAATTTCCGTACAGACTGAGAAAGCTGAGAAAAGAACGATAACACAAGTTGTTTCTGCAACCGGTAAAATTTTTCCCGAGTATCAAGTTGAATTAAGACCGGAAGTTACAGGAGAGATCGTTGATCTTCCGGTTAAAGAAGGCGACATAGTTAAAAAAGGGCAATTGCTTATCAGAATGAAACCAGTGCAGTACATTGCACAGAGGAATAGAGCTGCTGCAACTTTGGAAGCAACGAAAGCTATGCTCAAAGTGAGAGAAGCGGCTTTGGAGAAAGTTAAAGCTGATTATAAAAGAATTAAAGAGTTATTTCAAAAAGACCTTGCAAGCGAACAGGAATTGGAAACAGCGAAGTCAAATTATCTGCAGAATGTTGGACAGTATGAATCGCAGAAAGCTTCTGTGAAGCAAGCTGAAGCCGGTTTAGCAGATGCGGAAGAACAATTAAAAAAAACCGCTATCTATTCTCCTATAGATGGAAGAATTACTGCTCTTAATGTTGAATTAAGTGAGCGTGTGTTGGGAAGTTCATTCAGCCAGGGTACTCATTTAATGACTGTTGCCGACTTATCAAAAATAGAAGCTAGAGTTGAAGTTGATGAGAATGATGTTGTTCTTATAAGTATTGGCGATACCACTAATATCGATATTGATGCTTTCGGGGATAGGAAGTTTATAGGATTGGTTTCGCAGATAGGCAACAGTGCAAAAACAACTGGTGCCGGCTCTCAGGATGAAGTTGTTAATTTTGAAGTTAGAATTAGTTTAATTGATCCGGATAGTAAGATCAGACCGGGAATGTCCTGTGATGCGGATATTGAAACCGAAACAAAATACGATGTTGTAACAGTTCCGATACAAGCAGTTACCGCTAGAATGGATAAGCCAAAAGATGGTGAAATGAAAAAAGATAAACCTAAAAGAAGAAGTAAACCACAAGAGGTTGTATTTGTCGTTGACGGAAATTCTGTGAAACAAACTAAGATCAAGACTGGTATCAGTGATGATACATATATTGAAATAACAGAAGGTTTAGAAGGCGGCGAGGAAGTTGTCACCGGTCCATATCGTGCAGTATCGAAAGAGTTGGAAGACGGGTCTAAGATAATGTTACCTAAGAAGGACAAAAAGAGAGAAGGAAAAAACAAGGATAAGAAAAGTGAAGCAGAAGCAGATTCAACAAATGCAAGTAATTAAGGTAACATTAAAATGAATATTATTAATATCGAACATATTGCGAAGATATATCAAGTTGGTACGGAAGAGGTACATGCGCTTGCCGATGTTTCAATCAGGATTGATAAGAATGAATACGTAGCAATTATGGGACCGTCCGGTTCCGGTAAATCTACTCTAATGAATATACTCGGATGCCTGGATACTCCTACTAAAGGATTATATGATTTCAAAGGTCAAAACGTAAGCCAGATGAATGATAATGAATTGGCATCAATCAGAAATAGGGAGATCGGTTTCGTGTTTCAGACGTTCAATCTTCTGGCGCGTTCCGATGCACTTCACAATGTTGAACTTCCTTTGATATATGCGGGAGTTCCCACAGCGGAAAGAAGACAAAGGGCTGAAGCAGCTTTGGAAAATGTAGGTCTTGCTGACAGAATGAGACATAAGCCAAACGAATTATCCGGAGGTCAGCGGCAGAGAGTTGCTGTTGCCCGAGCGCTTGTGACAAATCCCGCAATTATATTGGCTGATGAACCAACCGGTAATCTTGATACTAAGACGGGTGAGGATATAATGGCTTTGTTCCAGGAAATTAATAGTTCAGGTAATACAATTATTCTTGTTACTCATGAAGAATATATTGCCGAGCATGCGGCACGTATTATACGTCTACGCGACGGGCTAATTGAGAAAGATGAAGTTGTTAAAGAAAGGTTAGTTCCAAATGGCAATAAACATTTTTAACCGGGAAACCAGATGAAAAATTTTCTATTTGAAGTGAAAGAAGGGTTAATCATTTCTCTTAAAGCTATCAGAGCAAATAAAGCGAGATCGGTGCTTACTACTCTCGGAATTATAATTGGCGTAGCTTCAGTTGTATTGATGTCAACCGCCATTAAGGGAATAAATCAATCGTTTCAAAAGGGAGTTGCATCACTCGGAAGTGATAATTTGTACATCGATAAATGGGCTTGGTTCAATAATGATATTCCCTGGTGGGAGATGAGGAATAGAAAAGATATTACAATGGAAGATTATAAAAAATATAAAGAACTGGCAAAACTTCCATTAGCAATTGCGCCAAGAGTAAACGCATTTAGAACTATTAAGTATGAGGATAAGTCGGTACAATCTATAGCTATGACCGGCACTGACCATAATTATATAAATACTACTAATCTTACATTCAGCGAAGGAAGATTTTTTACTGAGTTCGAAAGTAAAGGGGGGCGCGCTGTTGTTGTCCTCGGAAGCGAGATCGCTAAAAAATTATTTCCTTTCGGCGGAGCTATAGGCGAATTTGTAAAAATTGGAGGTTATAAGTTTAAAGTTGTCGGAGTTCTTGAGGAACAGGGCAGCTGGGTTATGGGTAGTTGGAATCCTGATAATCAAGCCTATTTCCCATTTCAGAATGTTTTTAAGTATTTTCGAAGTCGTCACAGAGGCAGTGTAACAATAGAAGTTAGAGCGCCTAATAGTCAGATGGTTGAAGCAGTAAAAGAAGAAGCTATCAGCATTATGCGGAGAATTAGAGGGCTGAAATACGACGAGAAAGATGATTTTGCTATCAATCAGCAGGAAGGTCTGTTAAGTAATATAAATAAAACAGTAGGTGTTATTCAAATTGCCGGACTACTAATTACCGGCTTGGCGTTATTTGTAGGGGCTATCGGTATTATGAATATCATGTTCGTTTCAGTGAAGGAGAGAACAAAAGAGATTGGGATTAGAAAAGCGATTGGTGCTAAGAGACGAACAATTCTCGGTCAGTTCATTTCGGAAGCTGCAATAATCTGTCTGATCGGCGGACTTATAGGACTTGGGGTAGCTATAATTGGCAGTATGATAATTGCACAATTTGATTTTCCTGTTACTGTAGATGCCGATGCTGTGATCCTTGCAGTATCCATTTCACTGATCACCGGTGTGCTTTCAGGTTTCGCTCCAGCTTATACGGCTTCAAAACTAGATCCCGTTGATGCTTTGAGGTATGAATAATGAAGATCGTAGAAGTTATAAAAATTGCTCTAAATTCACTTAGGACAAATAAATTAAGATCTTCGTTGACAATCCTTGGAATTATTGTCGGGATATTTTCTATCATTTCCATAAGTACAATTATATCAATGCTGCAGACAAGTATTGAAGAAGGGGTTTCCGCCCTAGATAAAAATACTTTTCAACTTCAGAAATGGCCGTCGGTTCGTACCGGAACTGCTGAAGAACAAGCGCTAATAAGGAATAGACATAATCTGACCATAAAAGAATATTATAAACTGCGCGATAAATTGGAAAGCGAAGCAATGTATGTCGGCGGTGAATTTTGGGAATTCGGGAAGAGAGTTAAGTTCGGGAATAAGGAAACTAATCCCAACGTAAATCTTGCTGGATGTACACCGGAAGCATTCCCGAATAATAATTGGTTTGTGGATGAAGGTAGGGAATTTACAGAACGCGAGTCGCAATCCGGAGCAAAGTATATTATACTGGGTCGCGATGTATCAAAAGCCCTGTTCTTGAACATTGATCCGATTGGGCAGGAAGTAAAAATTGACGGAAGAAAATTTAAAGTAATAGGTCTGCTTGAAAGTCAAGGTGATTTTTTTGGACAGAGCCAGGATAATTTTGCTATCATTCCTATCAGAACATTCCAGACATTCTACGGCGATAGATATAGAAGCATCAATATTACTGTTTCAGCATACGCAAGAGATTCGTATAAGGATCTAATGGAAGTTACCGAAGGATACTTTAGAACTATAAGAAGAGTTCCGGCTGGTAAGCCGAATGATTTTGAGATCCGCTCCAATGAAAACACACTTAAAATAATTAATGATATGACAGCCGGAGTTAGGATCGGTGCATTTGTAATTGCCGGTATAGCCTTACTGGCAGCCGGTGTGGGTATTATGAACATAATGCTGGTATCAGTTACCGAGCGCACACGCGAGATTGGTATTCGTAAGGCGATCGGGGCTAAAAGAAAAAATGTATTAGCGCAGTTCTTGATCGAAGCTGTTACTCTTTCGCTATTCGGGGGAATGGTTGGCATTATTCTCGGTGTGATGGTAGGAAATATTGCCGGATCGTTTTTGAACGCCACCGCTGTTGTACCGATCGATTGGATATTGATCGGAGTATCGTTATGCGTTTTCATCGGGGTTCTTTTTGGAACTTACCCTGCATATAAAGCGGCAAACCTCGATCCAATTGAAGCTCTTAGATATGAGTAACTAATGTGTCAAATTAATTCAATTTTATTTCCATAATTTTATTTATTTTAGACATTAAAATGATTCCAAGTTAAAATAATACTATTTAATTATTCTCTATGAAAATTATTGAAATATTTAAAGTCGCATTTACCTCACTCAGAACTAATAAACTCCGTTCCTCTTTAACTATTCTTGGGATTATTGTCGGGATCTTTTCCATTATCGCGATCAGTACTGTTATTTCAATGCTGCAGAAAAGTATTGAAGAAGGAGTATCATATCTCGGAAGCAATACGTTCCAAATACAGAAATGGCCGGCTGTAAGAATTGGAGGACATGATTCGTGGCGGAAGTATCGTAACAGAAAAAATTTGACTATTGATAATTATGAAGAGTTAGAAAAGAAACTTGTTGAAGCTAAAGCCGTTGCAGCATCCGCCACTAGAGGTGGAAGAGTGCTATCGTACGAAAGTGAAAGGACAAATCCCAACGTAAGAATTTATGGTGTCTCACCAAGTGCATTTATAACCAGAGAATGGAATGTTGAGAGCGGACGAGCTATAAATCTTCAAGATGATAATAGAGTAAGAAAAGTTGTTGTACTTGGCGCTGATATTCCGCCGAAGCTATTTAAAGGAGTAGATCCGGTTGGGCAAGAGATCAATCTTGGCGGTTACCGTTTATTGGTGATTGGTGTTTTGGAAAAGAAGGGAGCAATTTTTGGGCAAAGCCAAGATAACTTCGCAATTATTCCTCTTTCAACATTCGGCAGTTTTTACGGCACGAGAAGAAGAAGCATATCAATTTCTGTGATGGCTGCGGATAAATCAGATTACAATAATTTAATGGAAATTACAGAGGGCTATTTAAGAACTATAAGAAAAGTTCCGCCTGGTGATCCGAATGATTTTGAAATCGTATCTAATGAATCTATTCTGAAGCAGATAAATGATATGACAGAAGGAGTAAGGATTGGCGCATTCGTGATCGCGGCAATTGCTCTATTAGCTGCCGGAGTAGGCATTATGAATATAATGCTCGTCTCGGTAACGGAAAGGACAAAAGAGATCGGGCTGAGGAAGGCTGTTGGTGCAAAAAGAAAAAATATTCTTTCTCAATTCCTTACAGAAGCGGTTGCGCTCAGTCTTATCGGCGGATTTATCGGAATTGTTCTCGGTATTGGAGTTGGTAACTATGTCGGTTCTTTAATGAATGCTGTAACGACTATTCCGCTTGATTGGGTTGCTATCGGTGTATTGCTTTGTGTTATCATCGGTGTTGGATTCGGTACTTACCCGGCTTATAAGGCTGCCAATCTCGACCCGATCGAAGCTCTAAGATGGGAATAATTGTTAATCTTTAAAATTCGAATTTGATCAAAGGGATTAACTTTGACCTTTTCATTTAACTTCATTTTATCTTATTTTTTACTTTCCTTTATCTCAAGTTTTTGTTGTGATTTCTATAACATCAGTGATTAATTCTTGCAAGAAAAACTCGCTTTAATAATATCATTTTTTCTAATGGCATTCATCTCTTTGTCTGCTCAGGACGATTATATTACAAAATCCGTCAGGGATACTATTCCCATAAATTTAGATAATATATATAAACTGAGTTCCGTTAATATTGTTCAGAATAGTGAAGTAATTACCTTAAAGAATTTTCCTCTCAGCAAATCCGATTATCATATAAATTATCAGAGAGCAACATTTTCTCTTTCGGATAGTCTGCAGTATTCGATTTTTGATACACTTTACGTAACATATAAAACAATAAATATCCCGATTAAAAAGAAATACAGCAGGCGCAGCCTTATCGTGAAATATGAAGAGAATATGAACGACAGTATCAAAATAATCAAAAATGATTTGACCCCTCTAACTTCCGAATCGATTTTTGGCGAGGGGATCAACCGAAGCGGTTCTATCAGCCGCGGTTTCACCGTTGGTAATAATCAAGACCTGAAACTTAACAGCAGTATGCGCCTGCAGTTTTCCGGTAAACTAAGTGATGACTTGGAAATTGTTGCAGCGCTTACTGACCAGAACACACCAATACAGCCTGAAGGAACGACAGAACGCTTGGAAGAACTTGATCAGGTTTTCATTAAAGTCAAACATCCTAATGCTGCTGCAACTTTCGGGGATTTTGAAATGAAGAGCAGCGTCGGTGAGTTTGGAAAGATAAGCAGGAAAATGCAGGGTCTCGAAGGGGAGCTATTCTTTGGCAATACTACTGCTAAAGGTGTGCTTGCAGGCAGCAGAGGAAAATTTAATACGAATCAGTTCCTCGGCGCCGATGGTAATCAAGGTCCTTACCGATTATCCGGCATCAATAACGAGCAGGCTATAATTGTTGTTGCGGGAACGGAAACAGTTTACATCGACGGCGAAAGATTGAAAAGGGGTGAGAATAATGATTATGTTATCGACTACTCACTGGCTGAAATAACTTTTACAATTAATAAGCTGATCACATCGGCATCTAGGATCACAGTTGATTTTGAATATATGGATAGACAGTATGAGAGAAATCTAGTAGGAGGAAATGCAACAACAAAATTCTTTGATGATAAACTAAAACTGCAATTCAATTATTTCACCGAAGGAGATGACGAGAACAACCCGATCGATCTGATATTAACTGATGCAGATAAGAAAATTTTGGAGGAAGCCGGTGATGACAGATTCAAAGCCGTTAAATCAGGGGTTACGCTTGCACCGGAAGATTCGTCGGGTAAAAGAATTGGGACGTATACAAAAGTTGATACTGTAATCAATTCAAAAGATTACTCTTATTATTATTATGATCCAGGCG
Source organism: Ignavibacteria bacterium (assembly GCA_003233295.1). Next base: position 13,355 of record QILJ01000414.1, read on the forward strand.
CTGATAGTTCAATTTACAATGTTACATTTAGTTTTGTAGGCACCGGACTCGGAGATTATCAGCGCATCAGCATTGGCAACTTCGAGTTTGTCGGTATTGGTAATGGCGATTATCTGCCGGTTAGATTCATTCCTATGCCACAGCAAAAGCAGCTTGGCAATTTTGTATTGGAAGCTACTCCCTGGAAAAATTTATCATTGAACCTGGAAATAGCAGGCAGCTTTTTCGATAAAAATAAATTTTCAAATCTTGATAATGATGATAACTTCGGACGCGCTCATAATATCAGTCTTAAATTGGATAACTCAAAACTCGATATCGGCTCATTATCACTGGGTTTAATCGGGTTATCATACCGCGAACGTTACGTGCAGGATAGGTTCTCATCCTTGGATAGGTATAATACAATTGAATATAGACGTGATTACAATATCACAAATACTTCACCGCAGAATGAAACACTGCGCGAAGCTAAACTTTTTCTTCAGCCTATCGAACAGCTGACTGCGGATATCAATTATGGATTTCTCAAAAGGGGAGATATATTCAACTCCAATAGGTTTTTCGGGAAAGTTGAACTGAATCAGCAGAAAGAGTATAGAGCCAAGTATAATTATGATTATGTCAGCACTGTCGATCGTCCCTTAACAAGTAAATGGCTGAAGCAGGATGGGGTTGCATCATATACTTTTGGGAAGTTTGAGCCGGGAATAGATTTTTTATATGATGATAGAAAACAATGGAATTCCGGTTCTGATTCTCTCTCACTCAATAGTCTTAAATATATTGAAGTTGGGACATTCCTTAATATACTCAACATAGGCGGTTTTAATTTTAATACTCGGTTTTCACTGCGCGAAGAATCATTTCCTCTTGAGGGTGTGATGATGAAAGAATCGATCTCTAATCTGCAGAGTTTCCTTTTGAAATATACCGGTATAAGAGAATTGAACTTATCTTTCAATGTGACTTTGCGTAATAGAAAAATTACCGAAACTTTTAAGCAGACCGGTAAACTGGATAATAAATCCGTGCTTAT
>QILJ01000416.1 GCA_003233295.1 Ignavibacteria bacterium
AACACTCGTCCGAGAAAGCGACATTGCGGTTTGACCCCTTATGAAGTATTCTATCAGAAAACAGGTGTTGCGTTAGAAACTTGAATGTAGCTCCACTTGATGGAGTACCGCTCCAAACAATGAAAAAAATAGCCGGAATAGACAACATCCAACGTCACGGTGGCCTTCTGGCAATAACAAAGAAGGAGTTTGATGAGCTATCATCAGAACTCAATAAGTGTTTGAAGTAGAGGGCGTCATTTAATTAGTGAGAGTGATAATTTTGTTTTCCAGCTTAATCTTTCCGTTCAAACAACCGAGCAACTCTCTCTTTTCAGTATCTTCCCCTTCTCGTAAAACATACTTTGCGTAAGTTCGTATATCGATATCAGCAATAACAACTTTTTCTTTTTTGCCAAGAATAAATTGTTGGAATTTTTTAAACTTTTCAACATCTTCTTTAATCTTTTTTCTAACACCACTCTCGTTTATATCAATCTTATCAATTAGTCCTTCGAATTGTTTAATCAGATCTGTTTCATTTATATACCCACATTTACAATTCTTGTCTCTCGCCTTAGTACAACCATAATAAACGTGTCGCTTGGGTGGTCCGTTCTTTTGTTTCTTAAACTTCTCGGTTGCCGAAATACCAGAACCACACAATCCGCATTTCATAATCTTAGTAAATGCGAATTCTATATTTTCTTTTCTAACTAGTTGAGAGTTTTTGATTTGTTCTTGGGCCAAATCAAATAATTCTTTTGTGATAATTGGCTTATGTTTTCCTTGATACCAGTTGCCTGATTTTCTAGGATATTCAAAAGTTCCATAATAAAATGTATTTTCTAATATTCGATATATATTACCAAGACTTAAATGTTTCTTTCCCGCTTCTGTTCTAAAATTCAGATCAAATTTAAGCCAATGATACAATTTTCTACCTGACCACTTATCATATGCCACTTTCTCAAACATTTGTTTAATGACCGGTGCCCTATCTTCGTCGATTATTGTCTCGCATTTTCGATCCATTCTCTTTTCTTTAAAATATCCAGTCGGAGGGCATGTCGGCCACAATCCCATTTCACACCGTGTGCGTAATCCACGTTTTACATTTATTCCCCTGTTGTCATTCTCAAGTTTCGCCTGAGAGCAAAGGATCATCAAAAGAAACTTTTCATTTGGTGAATTGCTGAAGGTTTGACCATAAGTACGAATACCCATGAGTTTCTTTTCATCCATAAGGTCAACGAGTGATCCTAAGTCTCCGGCATTTCTTGATAGCCTATCGGGGGCCCACGTGAGAATCCCATTGAATCTCCCCTCTGATATATCATGAAGCAATTCTTTAAATACAGGTCTTTTGTTTGAATCCTTAGCTGATTTTGATTCTCTCCTAATATCAATAATTCTAAGGCCTTCTCTTTCTGCTATTTGCAACATCTCTTTTACTTGTGAATCAATTGAAAGCGCTTGTCGTTCATCTGATTCAGTACTTTTTCTGGCATACAAGCAATACGTCATTTTTACTTCTGTATTGTCGGCATGCTTTGTCTGTTGTGACATATTACTTACTCCCATATATATATGGTGTCAGAGAAAGGGTCTTTTGCTAAGCGATATAGCGTTGGCAACGTGTTGGTAACTCTCCTCAGCAAAATAAAGGATTAGTGATATGATGGATGGATAATGCTTTAAAAAAGGAGTATTATGTAAATTAACAGTTAAATATTATTAGTCGCCTAACCCTTTTGGATTCATTCAAGAGGTATGGTGAAAACCCCGGTTGAGTACAAAGGACTCCTAGTCAGAGTCACTCAACCGGGTCGTATGGGGAAACCTGTATGGGCTCCCGCAAGGGGGTCGCGATGGCTAGGAGCCTTTTGTATATCTGGCTTCTACCACTTTTAAAACCCGGTTGAAAATATGAAATCATTTAAATTCTTTCGTTCGTTGGAATCTAAAGAGGATTCTAACGAAACGAAAAAGTGTCACGAATGTTTAGCAGACATTCCGAAAGAGGCGAAGAAGTGCTCTCATTGTGGGAGCAAACAAAAGATACATGTCACAAAGAAACAAATTGTATACTTTGCGATAATTGCACTTTTCTTTATTATTCTTATCAGTGGCGGTGACGATAATGTATCAACTACTCAGCCACCTGAGATTACTGACAGTAAAGTATATGTCACAGCACGAAATTATGTAGAGAATGTTTTAAAGTCACCCTCAACTGCTGATTTTCCATTACTCGATTACCGGTTCTTTGATCTTGGAAATCAGAAGTATAAGATTGTCTCGTATGTAGACGCACAAAATAGCTTCGGTGCACAAGTGCGGACTAATTATTCCGTCACTCTTTCGCATAATGGGGGTGATTGGGCAGACATAAATAACTGGACGCTTCACGAGCTTGTCTTTGGTGGTGAAATTATGTATCAAAAACCAAATATTGCAGAATAACTAAAAAATCATATCCATAGTAACTCTAAAGTTTTCTAGTTCTGTACACATTCTTGTTCGTGGATTTTCTTCAACAATCAAGCCGCTTAAGCCATGACGACATCTTGGTGGATTTTCAGATAATCCTAATATTAGTGTTGAAAATGCATCAGAAAGATCATCATAAGCCTCAACCCCAAAATTTGTTAGTTGCCGAATGAGATCGCTACAACCCTTTTTAGGAAACAGTATGTGCCCAGAGTTAATTTTGAGTGCTGTTAGGGCTAAGCGAGTTCTTTTGTCAGTTTGTCCAGGACTAAATCCTTGTACGTTAAGTCCGGCTTTTTCCAAATATTGAATAACTCCTTTTTGCTGTCCAGCTTCTTCAACTATAAATTTTGGCCATGCTTTTTCGCATGTGTAATATTTATTTAAAGTATTACATCTCTCAACCAAAACCGGTGAAGTCAGCCGTTCATTTATTGGGTTTGGCAGAATATAAATATACATTTCTCTTTCAATCCAATACACATAGGCACTTACCATGGCTGTATAGTCCGCCGTGTTCTTCTGAGAAAAGGCTAAATCAATTCCGATACTAACTCCTGCAAACGACCTGTCTTGTAGTGGAAGATCGGAGTAATATTTAATCCACTTTTTATATATCACCTGATCAACATCTGGAACAATATTAAGCAAGAACTCTCTTTGCCACTCAATTTCATTTCCGATTTCTTTCTTTTGTCTCTCAATACTTTCTCTATCAGGATACTTGCCGGGCCAAAGAGATATACCGTTCTCAACAAGTGGAAACTTCATAAACACTCCTGACCCCTGGCCACCTTCAACTTCGTCTTTGAGTCGCATAAGCAAAGAGTCTTCATGCAACAGATTTCCAATAACAATGAGTCGAGTAGTATTAACGTCTCCTGTTGCAACAACATCACCCTTAAGCCATTTATATGTCTTCTCTCTACCTTCTTTAGTTCTTGTTGAATTTATATCCTCAACATCATCGCAGAGAATAAGGTCTGGTCTGTATTGCCTATGTCGCAATCCGCGGATACCCTCATCAACAGAAGCAACTTTAATACGCGCGCCCATGTTTGAGAACACAAGTGAAGTCGAGGACCATTCTCCGTTTCTGCCTGTTTCTTGTATTTCTTTAAACGGACCAAGGTCTTGTCTTAGAAGATCATTGTTTTCAGCCTCCTCTCTGATATTTCTAAGCACCTGCTTTGATTGCCCCTGTGTTTTACAGAAAATCAAAATGTATTTCTTTTTTTGGCGTCCAAGGATAGCCCAAAGTGGATATGCCGTTGTTGCGATTGTTGACTTGCCAGAATTTCTAAACGCAACAATGTACAGATTTTCTATCTCATTTTTTTCAAGAGTATGTATGATCTTTTTTTGAAAATCTGCAGTCTGATATGTGACGTAATGAGCGAAATAGAAGTTGAAGAAATACAAAAAACTTTCTTTGGTTATGGCTTTTCTAACCTTTTGATCCTTTACCATTTGATCAAAAAGTTCTTCCGACATTGTTTTATTCGTTTGGTTTTTCATTTTGTTTGTCAGTTACCTTAGGAATAATTGAAGCGAGATTAAAAGCGTTTCGCACGACTGCCTGTTGTTCAGGAGTCAATTCCTCATCATTGACATCGACCTTTGTTGTAACTTTAACCCTATCTTTATATTTAGGATTCCTGCGGCTTAGTATAAAGCGAATGGCTGACCAGTTTTTCTCTTTAATAAGAGTCAGCAACTGTGACTCCGCAATGTCATTGACCAAAGCCTCGCCCTCGGCTAATGATTGGTCCATTTCGTTGCAAAATTTTTTGTCTTCCTTTCTCCAGCGATAAATACTTTGTCGAGAAACATTAATTCTTTCGCAGGCGACTAAAACTATTGGCATTTTTTTTAGTTCCTCAAGGAATGAATCTTTAACTTTGTTTTTCTTTGCCATGTTCAATTTTTGCTTTAATACCTGTTAATTTTTCGTACCTTTTAATTGCGAGGTCGCAAAAGATGGGTTCAAGCTCGACCGCATAAACTTTTCTCTTCAATTGTTCTCCCGCGATTAAAGTACTCCCTGACCCCGAAAAAGAATCAAGGATAATATCGCCCGGTTTTGTGCATCTCCGAATTGCTTTTTCGTGTAGTTTTGGGGGCTTAGAAGTAGCATGCTTGTATTCTTTATGTGAAAGACGTTTAACAAGCCAAATGTCCAATTCGTCCAGAGCTTCTTCAAGCAAATTATTTCCTGTAGTGATTTCCTTATTCAATACCTCGTTGAGGTTCTGAATATTTGGAGATATATATGGCCTACCTATGACCCCATAAGTACAGGGCTCATAGCACTTATTAAATGCCACACCCGGGGTAGGGTTGTGTCCGTTCTTAATCCACAAACACACCCTTTTGTTTGTAATTCCTAATTCTCGGTAAAGCGTCTGTATCAACCAAAGATATGTCTGATCTGACCAGTAAAATACATGAGCGTTATTTTTGGTAACTGATAAAGCGGCTTCAATACTTTTCTTAAGAAATTCCTTGTATTCTTCATCAGTCCTATTATCGTTCACATGTCCACCATAATTTTGTTTACCGCTTATGCCCGAGTTATAATCAACGCCGCCCTTGAGATTATAAACTGGGTCGCTATATATCACTGAGGCTCGTTCGTCCCCAAATAATCGTTTCAGGTTTTCCGATTCCGTGGAATCACCACAAAGTAATTTGTGTGGGCCAAGATGAATAAGGTCACCCAGTTTTGTTTTTGGTTTCTTGATTTTCGCTAACTCTGCTTCTTCGTCAAAATCTTCGTCTTTAACTTCTAGTTCTTCGCCCCAGATATTTGATAAATCTAATTGATCTAATCCTGAGTCGAGTAATAGGTCTAAGTCGAAGGATTTTAGTTTTTCGAAATCCCAGTCGCCACCGAGTGCGTTACTTGAGATAAGGTACTGTTCGGATTCTTTTTTTGTAAGCTTGCGGTTTGGAATCCTGCAATCAATTAATTCATCGCCTCGACCAAGTATCTGTAAAACCTTTAGGCGCTGATGTCCGGCTAGTATTTTATTATCCTTATCTACCGCAGGAATTTCCACTAAATTGTATTTCTTTAAACTTCTAGTTAAGTCTTTCAGTTGTTTCGGGCTAATAGTCCTGGGGTTTTTCTCGAAAGGCACCAAGTCATTAACTTGACGCTTTTCAGTTGTCCATTTTAGTTTAATCATGTTGTTTATTTGTTAGTGATTACTAATTATTCACTCTAACCGACCCAACAAAAAACACCCACTCTGTTCAAGCAAGTAAAAAATACTAACCTGAACAAAATGGGCGCGACCGAGGCAATGCCTCTCTGAGTAAAACTCTTCTAGAAGTAAAAATTACTTCAATACGTGACGACCTATGTGTCTTAAGTTGTTAAATGAACTTACCCTTATATTACTACTTTGATTTTTTAGAGTCAAGATATTTTTGTGCCTCATCGCTTAGAATAAGCTTGGCGCCTTTTCCTGGCGGGAGTAAAATTACCACTTTTTTGTTTTCCGATTCTGCTTTTTTAACTTTCTTTTTCATTTCGGGCGGAAGATGGATTTTAAACTCTGATTTTATGCTATTCATGTCGCGTTTCATCTCCTCCATAATAGCCGAGAAAGAACCATATGATTTTCTCGCATGACGACTTTTTTCTACGGTTCGCAAAACAGAGTTTGGTTTTCTTGGTTTTGACACCCGAATAACGGCCGCCATTAACACAATGGGGTAGATTTTATCCTTGTACTCTTCGCTAAGACTGGTTGCATTGATAAAATGATAGTCAGCGTAAAAAGTAATTTTATCTTCTTTGTCCATGTTCATATTGTATCACTGCATGCGATAAAACTACACTATGGGGGGCTTTAAGGACGCTGTATTTAAAAAGCTTGCATTATTGTATAAAATAATTTATACTATTTATATCATGACAAATAACCTTAGCGACAAAGACAAAAAAGCTTTTGCCCTTATCCGCAATAAGATTATCCATTATGGTGAAAGCCCCACCCTTCGTGAAATTAACGAAGTAACGGGCGGAAGATCTCCAAGGTCAGCAAGTCTTGTAATTAATCGACTTATTGAATCGGGTCTTATAAAGAAAAAAGGGAGAAACTTAGTACTTATGAATACTTATAAAGAAAATTCAGTAAGTACGGTAGATGTTCCCCTTGTCGGTTCTGTCGCCTGCGGTACACCAATCTTTGCAGAAGAAAACATAGAAACCCGCATTCCTGTTTCGACGAGAATGATTCAAAAGGGGTCTAAGTATTTTTTTCTCCGAGCGCTTGGTGATTCAATGGATGCAGATGGAATCAATAGTGGTGACTTGCTTCTTATAAGACAGCAAAACACAGCGGGCAATGGAGATAAGGTGGTTGCCCTTATCAATGATGAAGCAACTGTAAAAATTTTTGAGAGGACTCGTGATGCTATTATTCTTCGACCGAAATCAAAGAATAAAATTCACAAGCCTATAATATTAACAGATAATTGTATGATCCAAGGGGTGGTTGTTGCGGCACTCCCAGCAGATCTATATTAAAAAATATGGCAAATTACCATGTAACAAACCCCAAAGGTTCTGGTGTTTGGAAAGTACTAAAAGCTGGGGCAGATCGTGCTTCCGCTATAGCTAGTACCCAAAAAGAAGCAGAAAAGATTGCAAAAACATTATTAGCTAATTCTGGCGGTGGAGAAGTGAGGATTCATAAGCCTAACGGTGGACCTATTCGCGATAGTGATACTGTTGCACCCGGCAATGACCCATTCCCACCCAGAGATAAAAAATTTTAAAAACTTATGTCCCGAATATTTTTAATCGCTTACGACCTAAACAAAGGAGAAACATCATCAGAATATAAACGCCTTATTGATCAAATTAAAAAGCTTGGTTCATGGGCAAAACCACTAGAATCTACTTGGTTTGTTATTTCTGAAAGTTCAGCTTCTGAAATTATAGATTACCTCAAGAAATTCATTGATTCCAATGATGAATTATTGGTAATGGATGTTACAGACGATGATTGGGCAACCATGGGAATTAATAAAGAGGTGACTGATTGGATGAAAGAAAACATTTAATCTGGAAAAGAAAAATGAATATTTACGAATTACATAAAAAAATAAACCTTGCACTTAATGAAGAACTTAGGGCGTATGAAGCACGGGGTCGTCGTAGTGGTGATTTGGGTAGTATGAATATTGGATTACAAAGCATGCCAAATAATGGCTGGACTAACCAAGGAAGTATTCCACGGTTATTATTTGAGGAAAGTAACCCAAATGTTATTTCTTCCCCCAATGCTACGATACTTTTAAAGTTATATTCATCTTTAGATGATAATGACAAGAGAAGTTTTGATAATTATCTTATTGGGTCTTTAAATAAGACCTCCACATATGTGAGTATTGCTTATTTAGTTTTCTTTATCTTGTATCGAATTGGCAAGACTGCTGATGCTCTAAAAATGGCACGGAGATCGCTGGCAGGAGATTCGGTGCATGGTTACGGCAATTTACTCGGAACACTTTCGATGATAGTCTCTCGAGAATATTTAGAGATTGATCCTAAAGATTATGAAAGTATTAAATTAATACTTCAAAATGATACTGAGGACGATTTTAGATTACAAGAAAAGATAAATCTTGCATTACTTAAGCATCTTGAAAGGGACCTAGATGACGTAAATCCTGAAATCAATACTGATCGAGACAAAGTAATTGAAATTTGGAATACTGAGTTTAAGAATCCAGAAGTGCCAACATTGATTGGAGAGATAGAAGACTATTTTCGTGAAGGAGATTTTACGGAAACAAAGTTTGCGACTTCAATAGGTAGAATCCGAGTTCTTCTTGCCGAAGTGTCTAAACGTTTGGCGCTAAGAGTTGCTCTTGAAAAATCAGACAAGTCTATATCAGAAAATTCTAACGATCATAGTTTTTCCCAATACTTAAAGGATAAAGAAATAATTTCCACTAACGAATGGAGTATTTTGCGATCTCTATATAATTTGGCATCCAACGAGGGCGCCCATAGCTCAGTTTCTAACCGTGAGTACGCTCGACTTATTAAGAATATGTCGTATGAGCTTATTCTGCTTTTTTTGAGTAGATATAAATTAGCTGATGCTTAAAAAAGTTGAAAATAGATAATATGCCTAACAATACAAAAATTAAAGACAATAGAATGCAGTGGGTATTGGAGCTTGAGAAATTAGAACAAGCCAAAGAAAGCCCTGTTTACTTTACTGAATATGAAATATGTTCCGAGGTTAGAATACCAGGAGTTTTTGAATATGGAAATAAAATGATGCAATGCTCGTTATTTCAAGAGGCTGATGATAATAATCTTTATACCTACATTTTAAGAATTAAGCATGTAGAGGAAGCTTTTGAGTACGATGAGAAAAACTACTCAAAAGACGGATATTATTTTAAAGAAGGTTTAATTGGAGAAATAATTGCGTTATTTTCTTTTCACTTCCAAGCACGTTTTTACTTGAAAGCAATCATTACAGGTGAGATGACACCTCACAGTATAAAAATACGTATAGAAAAGAAGTTTCGATATAAAAAAATAAATGATGATTCTACATGCTTGAACAATGAGATGTTTTCAAACAATGGAAGAAATTGGAGTAAAGATAACGGTCTGGTTGATTTTCTTGATTCAATAAGAACAATCGACCAAAAGTACCACCAAGGTCTTATCAGATCATTTCATTGGTATTCAGAGGCAGTAAAAGAAATAGGGGTTGATCATGAATTGTTTTTCATTAAAATGGTTTCGGCGGTGGAAGCACTATTAGAACTCTCTAAAGCAGATCCCGATAGTTTAGAAGAAAAACTTATTGGATTTAATGATAAAGAGCTTTTTACTCCTGATGAATGGGTTCAGATTGAAAAATGGTTAGAGAACAGAAAGATTCGCAAAAGGTTTGCAGATTTTTTTGAGAAATATTCGGAAGGCTTTTCTGGAGATGTTCCCGAAAAAGCCTCCCACTGCTATATAGCAAAAGACGGAGTGACAACATATGTTAAGCGGATTTATGATGCACGTTCTGCATATTTACATGCTGGAAAGCCGATGTTTTTAAGCATGGACTTGAGGGATGATGATGCAAAAAAGTGGGATTTAGATCCTTCTATGGGTATGAGTGCAGACAGAAAGAAAATCTCTGAGAAAGAGAAATTACCACGCACGCGGTGGTTTGAGAGAATAGTAAATTTTTCTTTAAAAAGTTTTGTTACAGACAACTTACCTTCATAATAAAGTTACATTGGTGTGTAACTTTAAGTATTGATTATGTGTCACTTTTGTCACTTTTTGAAGCGCACGAGGAACCTTCGATTTATATCTTGAAAAAGTGTAAAATAACCTTACGGGGTAAGGAACCCCACGGTTCCAGCACGAGGTTGCCCGCAAAACAAAGAGTAAAATGCGAAGCATTTTAGGAGTATGCTTTTGCGAGAGAGGGAGGGATTCGAACCGAGCCGCCGCGAAGCCCGATTTTGAGGAACGAAAAATCGGAGGCGGCGAGTGGGGGCCGAGGGAGTGAGATTTTTATGAGTCCGAAAGACGAAATAAAAATCCACGAGAGTGGCCGAATCCCCTCTCCGCAGATTTGAACGCAGTGAAAAACTGTGGAGAGGAGTCCCGCTAAAAGCGGGACGCGGGGATTCGAACGGCGGAGCATGTCGCCGCAGGCGACGGCGAGCCGTGTCCCGCGGCGCTTATGAGTTTGGAGCCCGCAAGGCGAACAAACGAATTAGCGACCGTCAGGACGAATCCCTCCCTCTCCGCCAATTTGTGCTTTTTGCGAAATTGTAAGAGGTTGCCTCGGCTGATTTCCCGCCCGCAGGAGGGGTCTGGGGAGGAATGCGGGCGGGATTCGGAACCCTTTTGAAAAAAAATTGGACGGCTACAAAATCTATAAATATATAATATACCAAACTGGTATATTCCACAATAGGTTATAGTATGGTAATATAATTATGTCGAAACTATATTCACAAAAAAACAAGAATTTGCTTAAAAAGCTTCGTTCTGCTCGCATAGAGGCAGGATTGACGCAAATTCAAGCAAGTAAGAAATTAAAAAAGCCTCAATCATATTTGTCGAAAATTGAACGAGGCGAGCGCAAGATCGAAGCGATTGAATTAGCAGATTTTGCGAATATTTATAATAAAGATATTAACTACTTTATAAAATAATTTATGGAAAACGAACAAAACAAAAAAGTCCAGCAAGCAGTTCCTGCAAAAAATAGATGGTTCGCGGGTTATCTTATTGCTGGTCTGATTTGGACATTCGCCCAAACTTTCAAAAAGAACACGATAGACGAATTTATCATTTTGGTTATTGCGATAACCGCAGGTGTTCTTTATCATCGTCTTAAGTCAAAAATCAAAGTTAAAAACGAAACAGGAAAAATTGCGATAACTTTCATCATTCTTTATATTGTTTCTGCATTGTTGATTGGATTTTTGACTTCTTTGGCAAACAACTGGGAATCTGTCGCGGTGAGAAGTCCACTTGGAACAGAAATTGCAACTAGAGATCGGAATTCACTGACACAATTAAATCAAAACCAAAAAACATACCTAGTAAATTTTCAAACTCGGTGGGATGCGGCTCAAAACAATGTTGACGATAAAACTGAATCGAGAGTGGGCTATACGAATAATATATCCGCTTATAAAATCCTACGAACATTAAACGATGAACGACAAGACAAAGTCGTTCAGTATTTTAATCAAGCGAGTCCTATTTTAGTTAAGTATTCTCAAAATTTAGTAGATGCTTTTTCGCAGTTAGTAAAAACTGATGATGATGCAAAAGTTGTTTACGATGATATTTTCACTGCGAAAATAAATTATTACCAAGCAATTATTGATAACCGATCAGACTCAGAAATTTCGGCGAAAGCTTCAATCGTTAATAACGCTGTTGATAGGGTTAGTGCGGTAGTGCAAGCGGGCGCACAAGCTCAAGCAAATTATCAAAAGATATATAACGAAGTTTTTGGAAGCTAAAATGGCAGGAGACAAAAAAAATTTACTCGAAGAAAGTAGCACTCCAAAAATTGTTAGGGGTGCTTTGCAAGTAATCGGTGGAGCCGTTCCTTTTGCTGGCGGGCTACTTTCTGCGGCGGCAGGTGCTTGGTCTGAAAATGAACAAGAGCGAGTAAATAAATTTTTTCGTCATTGGATAAAAATGCTTGAGGACGAAATAAAAGAAAAAGAAAGAACCATTCTCGAAATAATGGCGCGATTAGATATTCACGACGAAAAAATTGCTAAAAGGTTAGAGAGCAAAGAATATCAATCGCTCCTTAAAAAAACATTTCGAGAATGGTCTGGTGCAGAAAGTGAGGAGAAAAGAACTTATATCAGAAATATACTTACAAACGCCGCTGCTTCAAATATGACGAGCGACGAAGTCGTTCGACTTTTTATTGATTGGCTCAAAACATATTCCGAACTTCATTTCAAAGTTATTGCAGTTATTTATAAACACGGAACAAGCGGAGTTTCTCGCGGTGGCGTTTGGGCTGATTTAGGAAAAGCAGAGGTTACAGAAAATTCTGCGGACGCAGATTTGTTCAAACTGCTTTTCCGAGATTTAAGCACTGGCGGAGTAATTAGGCAACATCGAGAAGTTGATTATTATGGAAATTTTGTTGCAAAAACACCACAACACCGACCGAAAGGATCGGGACCAAAACCCGTAACCTCTGCGTTTGATGATGAATATTCATACGAACTTACCGAACTTGGTAAACAATTCGTTCATTATGCAATGACTGATTTGCCGCTTAAAATTGAATATAAACATCACGATGAGGCAAATCAAAAATAAATAGCCGTCCATTTTTTTTCAAAAGGGTTCCGAATCCCGCCCGCATTCCTCCCCAGACCCCTCCTGCGAGCGGGAAATCAGCCGAGGCAGGGCGAATCCAAAACCCCAGACAAATTGTTTCGCCCTGCAGAGTCCGCTTTATTAGTTTTAATCATTTGGATTTTGTTCAAAGAAAGTTCGAACATCGTCCAAAAAACACCGCAGATTTGAACGCAGTGAAAAACTGTGGAGAGGAGTCCCGCTTTTAGCGGGACGCGGGGATTCACAGCAAGGGCACTTCTTATTTTGCAAGCAAAACAATGTCGCGAAAAGCGGAGTCCCGCTTTCAGCGGGACGAGCTCGGGTAGGAAGTTCTTAACGAACGAAGTGAGTTTAGAAACTTGACACCGAATCCCTCCCTCTCCGTAACTTCGTGCCAGCACGAAGAATTTGATATTTATGAAAGTATTAATAATATTATCTTTAATAATACTACTGTTCATACCCCTAGTCATGAGTGCAGAAAATAGTAACAATAACAACGTTTTATACTTAAACTCAGATACATCAATTGTGTTACCTTATTTTGATACCTCGTCAGTTGCGAACAGTAATATTGATGCAATAATTCTATCTTTGTATGTTTTAGATAAAACTCCTGAAGTATCATCACGAGTACAGATAACCATTAATCCCGTTGATCTGAATACTAATAATGTAGACGACGGACTATCAGCATTCGTAAATGTAAGTAAAGATAGTTATATTGATTTTAAACTACCCAAGGAGTTATTTGAACAAACAGTACATAAACCAAAAAGATTTCTTGTCCATCTTGTTAACAAAGATCAAAAGATTGTGTTGGCTGGTCCAGATATGGTTGGTACAACACAGGATCCGAAGTTAATAGTAGTACATACTAAACTTAATGAAAATGAGATCCCAGACCAACCAAAAATAATTGAAAATAATTACTATACTATTGAAAATGCTCAACTTCACTTTGGCGTAGGTGATAATGTGGGAAATAATAAAATCGGAACAATTAACACTTCTGCCTTAAACGATATTCCCCTTTGGCTTAAATGGTTGGTTGCTATAGCTACAATATTCGGAGCTGGTTGGGGAGTATATTCATATTTACATACAAAAGATAGCAACATACAACAATACCATTCTGGACAAGGAGATAATATTATAGGAGATAAAATTATTAACATTCAAAAATATTCTAGTACCCAATTTATAAAATCTTGGCCAGAGTATTTAGGTGGTGTTGATGAATTGAACTTGGATAATATTGGGATACTAAAAGCATATTTTCCACGAGATGAATACAGTATTACTTTAATATCTAATATTATCCCAATAGGAATGCCTGATAGAAATGAATCTGAAAAATTTAAATCTACTGGAAATATAGAAATAAACGAAACTAATCAAAGTGATAAAATCTTATTTGATTTAAAAAATCCAGTTCATGCATTTGAATTTCAAAACAGAATTTTTAATGTAAAGCTATTAAGTATTACTGAAAAACAAATTAAAGATGTACAGAAAGCAATAGAATATAAATTTGGAATCTCAGAAAAATAAATGTGCACAAAGATCCTTCGGTTAGTAACACCGAGGGGGTTCAAAACCGCTTTACAGGGCTTAACCAACCACGGTTCCAGCACAAGGTTATCCGCAAAATAATCCGAAGTGTTTTGCGGGCAACTCGTTATGCAAATTTATTGATTGCGTTAATATAAAAATATGAATAGCGAAAGTAAAAAACAATAACAGAGTCGCGAAGGCCGGACTGAGCGAAGCGAGGGAGGCATGCGCAGATTTTATTATGAAGAATGAGTTACAAAATCAAGTGCAAAGCTTCTTGAAATCTTTTTGTCAGAAAAAATATTCCTAACGGAATCCCTCCCTCTTCTTATCCCTCAAAATTTGCTATGGTATAAAGACAACGGCGAGAGCCTAAACGCCAAAGTGTTCGGCGTCGCCCTTGTTTTTTTGATGAAATAAAATTATGCCGGAAAAGGAAATTATCGTAAACAATTTCAAAATTCGCTATTCCGAAAG
>QILJ01000146.1 GCA_003233295.1 Ignavibacteria bacterium
CGAGTAAATCGGGGCAAGTCCTTATTCTAACTATCTATTTCTTGCTTTGTTACTTTTTATCTTAACTCTATTGCATAATTCCGGTTAAATGAAAGCAGGCAATTATTTGCATCTGAATATCAACTTTATCTTCCAACCGAAGAAGAATTAGCATCTCAGATAAACAATGAAATACAAGTTATCCGCGAACGGGAAATTTCATACGGTGCATAAATAATATATAATTAGGGTCAAAACATCGTTTTCCCAAGAATATTTTGTTTTAACATTTACACTGTAGTGAAAATTTTTTTAAATTTATTTTCCTTTTAGATTAATATTTAATATCTTGATAAGTCTTTTTTTAAGAAAATAATATACATTATCTTTAATAAATTATTTACTAATTGTTTCATTAAGGTTCATTCCTAAAAAATTATATCAATGTAAGTTTCTATTTTGATAGGATACAAATGAAAAAAACTATACTTGATTATACTCTGAAAGTTAGAGTTCCTCTCACTATTTTTGTTGTTGTTATTTCATTCATTATAACTTTTTATGTCTCTCGTGAAGAGAGGGACGGTGTCGGTTACCAGCCTGAACAGCCTATCCATTATTCACATAAACTACATGCGGGTAAAATGGGAATTGACTGCCAGTACTGTCATACCGGTGTTACGAAAGAAAGGCATGCGCTTATTCCTTCGGTTAATATCTGTATGAACTGCCACACAGTAGCAAGAAAAGACAGACCTGAAATTATTAAGTTGAGAGAGTACTATGAAAGCGGGAAAAAGCTGCCTTGGAAAAGAGTTCATAAAGTCCCGGAGTATGCCTATTTTAATCACAGCGTACATGTAAATACTGGAATCGATTGTGAATCGTGCCATGGTAATATAAGAGAGATGGAAGTTGTTAAACAAGTTAAATCATTCACAATGAATGCTTGCTTGGAGTGTCATCGTGAACCTCAGGAATATCTTCCATATTTAAGTGAGGTTAAACAAGGTCCCAGGTATTGTTCAGCTTGTCATAGATAGAAGCGGAGAAGAAGTTTTATGAGTAATATTATTCAAAAAAAATCGGATAGAAGAAAGTTTTTTGCTACTGCCGGGAAAACTTCATTAGGACTAATGCTAATGTCGTCTTTCCCGATGAAGATATTTAGCAAAAACACAAAAGTGCTTAAATTGAAAGAGGTTCACCCACATCCTCAAGCTGTTAAACGAGATAATAAAACTAAATAGAAATTGACCAATTATGTCAAAAGAAAATAAGAAATATTGGAAAAGTATAGACGAGTATAGTAAAGAATTGCCTGTGAGTAAGTCAGATGAATTTATGGAAGGGACTACCGATGAATTCGATCCTTCTAAACTAAACGGACTTTCACGACGAAAATTTTTGGCGCTTCTTTCTGCTTCTACTGCTTTTGCTGCTACTGCGTGCAGCGATTATCATGATCAGAAAGAGTTAGTGCCTTATACAAAACGACCGGACGGGTTGCTGCCGGGTAAACCGAATTATTATGCCTCTACTTGCGGCAGTTGTTCACAAGCTTGCGGTATCCTGATAAAAACAAGAGAGGGAAGACCGATTAAAGTTGACGGTAATGATCTTCACCCAATCAACAAAGGAAAGATCTGTGCTACAGGTCAAGCTTCTGTTTATAATTTATATGATCCGTCACGGCTTCAGTTCCCGACTAAGGGAAAAAGCAAAGTTAATTGGACATCTGCTGATTCTGACATTATTAATAAATTGGACGAAACAGTAAAAAGCGGCAAAAAGATTGCAGTTATTACTCATCCTATAAATTCACCGACAGAGAAAAAATTGCTTGATGAATTTAAACAGCGATACTCAACCGTAGAAGTCTATTCATATGAACTTTTTAATAATTGTAATAAAAAGTTTGCGTGGTTCAAAAGTTACGGCAGCCTGGAAATTCCGGCAATAAAATGGGATGAGGCAGATATTATTCTTTCTCTTGAAAGTGATTTCCTTGCTAAGGAAGCAAATTATATTGAAGCAACAAGACTTTTCTCAAGTAGACGCGATATTATGAAGAGTGATCACTTCAACAGATTGTATGTTGCCGAAGCTGGAATGAGCCTTACTAACACTAACTCTGATTATCGTATTCAAATTAGACCTGATGCACAATATGACTTTGTTTTATCACTTATGAGCGAAGTTGTTAAACGAGGTGCGTCAGCGATAAATGTTGATTCAAGTGTCAAGAAAAAGCTGTCCAATTATTCGCTGGATTCGTTTGTGACTAAATGGAATTTAGATGCTATTAAAGTAAATTATCTAATAGATGATTTGATAAACAATAAAGGCAAAGCAATTGTCTATGCCGGGGATGTTCTGCCAGCCGATGTTCATGTTGCTGTAAACTTATTGAATGAGATACTTGGCAACACAAAATTGTATGATTATGACAAGGCGTATGTAAACACAGGGCGTCAAGCACATCTGGATGATTTTAAGGTTCTTATTGATTTATTTAACAAAAGTGAGTTCGGTGCGGTAATTCATTATGATGTTAATCCTGTATTCCATCTTCCTTCGTCAATGAAATATGCAGATGCACTTAAAAATATTGATCTTGTTGTCTCACTTGTTGACAGCAAAAACGAATCAACTGTTAATGATACATACACACTCCCGATCAATCATGCATTCGAATCGTGGGGTGATGCTCAAGCACGGAAGAATGTTTACAGCTTACGGCAGCCGGTTATTGCACCTCTCTATAATTCAAGACAAAGAGAAGCGATTCTCCTCACTTGGATTACAAGCAGTTCTGAAGCTTACAATGACGATATGTATCATCAATACTTGATGGAAAGCTGCAGAGAAAATATTTACAACAAAATGAAATTAGCCGTTGATTTTAAATCATTCTGGTTTGCTGCACTTCATGACGGTTATGTTGAATTGAATAAACAGTCAACAAAAAAACACGTTTTTGATCTTACTGCATTCGATCTTAGAAAGCATTCGTCTGCTAGTACGGATTTTGGACTTCTTTTATCAAGGAGCTATTTTATCGGAGACGGACGTTTTGCAAACAACGGATGGCTTCAGGAAATCCCTCATCCAATTTCCAAAGCAGCGTGGGATAATTATGCAGCTATTGCACCGTCAACTGCTAAGAAGATGGATTTAGAAATTGGGGATGTTATTAAAGTTTCAGTTGGCGAAAATTCTGTAAATCTTCCGGTGATGATTCAGCCCGGTGTACTACAAGATATGATCACTGTGGAACTTGGTTACGGCAGAACAGTAATCGGTGATGCCGGGAAAGATGCAGGGATCAATGCAAATAATCTTCTTAATCAGCAAAGCGGATCATCACCTTGGATCACTTCAGGTGTTTCCGTAGAAAAAACAGGTGAGAGTTATGAACTTGTTTCAACTCAAGAGCATCATCCTCTTGATGAAGATTTCGTAAAAGATTTCCATCTTAAGAGAGGGATCATCAGAGAAGCGACACTGGCGGAATATAAGAAAAATCCGGAATTTGCTCGCGAGCATGACGAAGAATTAGTTAGTATAACCTCAGAACATAAATTTACTGAGACCAAGTGGGGAATGGCTATTGACATGAATAAATGTGTTAGCTGTGCTACTTGTGTAGCGTCTTGTGATGTTGAAAATAACGTCCCGGTTGTTGGTAAAGATCAAGTTGCAAATGGCAGAGAGATGCAGTGGATAAGAATTGATAGATATTATTCAGGTACACCTGAAGATCCAATTGTGAGTAATCAGCCGATGCTGTGTCAGCATTGTGACAATGCACCTTGCGAAAATGTTTGTCCGGTTAATGCAACCAACCATAGTCCTGACGGATTGAACCAAATGGTATATAATAGATGTGTTGGTACAAGATATTGTGCGAACAACTGTCCTTACAAAGTCAGAAGGTTTAACTTTTTCAACTTCCTCGATCATTTTGCGGATAGTTATTATGAAAATGAAGTTACTCCGCTGGTTTATAATCCGGAAGTAACAATTCGATCTCGCGGTGTTATGGAGAAATGTTCATTCTGTGTTCAGAAAATTTCGGAAGAAAGAGAAAATGCAATTAGAGAAGGGCGAGAGATCAAAGGAGAAAATGTTGTAACAGCGTGTCAGCAAGCTTGTCCTGCTGATGCAATTGTATTTGGAGATGTAAATGATCCGAATTCAAAAGTCTCTCAATACAAGAAGCATAATTTAGGTTACTTAGTACTCCAAAATTTAAATGTAAGACCAAATGTAACATATATTGCAAAATTAAGAAATACTCATTCGGAGGATATATAGTGAGTAGTGGTGTTCCAGATTATTCAAAAGATGTTTCAGTTATTGAGGGGAAACCATCACTTCGGTCTATTGATGATCTCATCTCAAAGCCTCTCGATACGAAGCCTGATAAGAAATATTATATTGCTCTTGCCGTTACAACAACAATGCTGATGATCGGTGCAGTTGCTTTGCTGGCTTCTTTCTATTATGGTACAGGGCTATGGGGAAATAATAATCCTGTCGGATGGGGTTTTCCTATTGTGAACTTTGTATTCTGGGTTGGTATTGGTCATGCAGGTACATTGATCTCTGCTATACTATTTCTGTTAAGGCAAAAATGGCGTAATGGTATAGCACGTTTTGCAGAAGGTATGACTATCTTTGCTGTAATGACAGCAGGTATTTTCCCTGCAATTCACGTTGGGCGACCTTGGTTAGACGGTTATCTCTTCCCATATCCAAACCAGCATTCATTATGGGTTAATTTTAATTCACCATTGCTTTGGGATGTTTTTGCAGTTTCAACATATTTTGCCGTTTCCTTTATTTTTTGGTATGTGGGGTTAATTCCTGACTTTGCAATTTTAAGGGATAGAACAAAAAGTAAGATCAAGAAAACCATATATTCAATTACATCACTTGGATGGAGAGGTTCCAACAGACATTGGCAGCACTACGAAATGGTATACTTAGTTCTTGCCGGTTTTGCTACTCCTCTCGTACTTTCGGTACATACAATAGTAAGTTTCGATTTTGCCGTTGCTATTCTTCCAGGCTGGCATTCAACCATATTCCCACCGTATTTTGTAGCCGGCGCAGTTTTCTCCGGTTTTGCAATGGTGCAGAACGTTTTAATTTTTATTAGAAAGATTTTTAATTACGAGCATATAATTACTATTGATACTTTGGAGAAGATGAACAAGGTTATACTTTTAACCGGTTCACTTGTTGGATATGCATATGCAATGGAATTTTTTATTGCCTGGTACAGCGGCGTACAAATTGAACAGTTCACTTTTGTCAATAGAGCATTAGGACCATATGCATGGGCTTACTGGATAATGGTTTCGTGCAATGTATTATTCCCGCAATTATTTTGGATTAAAAAAATAAGAAGGACAATACCGCTCATGTTTATTATAGCAGTGCTAGTAAATGTGGGCATGTGGTTTGAAAGATATGTTATTACAGTTTCCTCATTATCCAGAGATTATCTGCCATCAAGCTGGGCATATTTTACTCCGACTTTGACAGACCTTTCAATATTGCTAGGCAGTTTCGGGTTCTTCTTTACATTTTTGTTGTTATTTACTAAAACTTTACCGGTTGTTTCAATAGTAGAAGTTAAGGCTGTGGTTGAAGGCTCTCAACCAAGCCATAAGGATCATTAACAATGGATGAAAAAATTCTATACGGTTACACAGGGTTATTCGATACACCTGATGAAATAATTGAAGCGGCAGAAAAAACTGCAGACGAAGGATTTCAAAAATATGATGTGCATACACCGTATCCGGTTCACGGTATGGATGCGGCAATGAAGTTAAAACCGTCAAAGCTTCCTTATATTGCTTTAGCAGTTGGACTCTCTGCGCTTTTTGTAATGTTTATTTTTATGTATTGGATGACCACAATTGATTATCCTGTTATTGTCGGTGGAAAACCATTTTTCTCATTCCCGGCTTGGGTGCCTGTGTTATTCGAAATTACCGTACTATCGGCATCTATTGGTACGGTTGTTACGATGATCGCTATTTTCTTTAAATTTCCTAATATAAGTCATCCGCTTCATGATACGGATTTTATTAGGAGTGTTACTTCGGATAAATATGGTATAAGCATTGAAGCAGAAGATCCGAAATTTGATGAAGAGTATGTACGTTCATTTTTAGCTTCTATCGGTGCAAAATCCATTACAGCAATTTATTGGGATAATGATGAAGTTAATTTCAAGAACACAGTTCTGCAACCGAAGTTTATAACATTTCTGATTGTTGTTGCGCTTGCTGTATCTGGGACTACTTATTTTACTCTTAATAAATTAATGTTCATGGTTCCATTCAATTGGATGCGGGAACAATCAAAATATATCCCTCAGGAAGTATCGACATTTTTCCCGGATGGTTTTTCAATGAGAGTCCCCGTAAAAGGTACTGTTGCTAGGGGGAATATGCCATACAGATATGCCGGTGATCCTGATGCAGCAGGGAAAGAGCTTATAAATCCGCTTGCAATAACAGAAAAGAATTTGGAATTGGGAAAGAAGAAATTTGATATATACTGCAGCCCGTGTCACGGATATTTTGGAAAGGGAAACAGCAGACTAAGAGGTCAGTTCCCGAATCCGCCCAGTTTACATTCTGAAAAAGTACGTAATTGGAGTGATGGAAGAATTTATGCGGTTCTAATGGACGGTCAGAATGTTATGCCGTCTTACGCTTCACAGTTGAATAGAAATGAAAGATGGGCGGTAATTCTATATGTACGCGCATTACAAAGATCTTTAAACGCTAAGGAGTCCGACTTAAAATGAGTTCATCCGAAAAAGTAATTGAATATAGTCGAAAAGATTTACCCTCAGTTGTTGGGAAATTGGGAATAGTGTTATTTGTGATCGGAATGATTTTAGCTGTTTTGGCATATATGTCCGATCCTGTTAGAAGTGCATTCAATAATGTGATTTTGTTAGAGTTCTTAACCAGTGTTGGTTTGGGTGCATTATTTTTTGTTGCGCTGGAGCATCTTGTAGGTGCTGTTTGGAGTACACCGTTCAGAAGAATTTTTGAAATTCTCTCGGCAGTATTACTTATCTTACCGCTTGTTGCACTGCCGATTTTCTTCCATGTACATGATATATTTCATTGGACTCATACAGATGTGGTTGCCGTTGATGAGATATTGCAGCAGAAATCTCCTTATTTGAATATGACGTTTTTCACGATCAGGATTATTGTATATTTTGCCATTTGGATTATATTCTATTGGTTATTAATTCGTAATTCTAAAAAGCAGGATAAGACTAAAGATCAGAAGATCACAAGAATAAATGCAAGAATATCCGCTGTGTTCATGCCGATTTTTGCTTTTACTATTACATTCTCTTCAATTGATTGGCTGATGAGTCTGGAACCGCATTGGTTCTCAACAATTTTTGGAGTTTACTATTTTTCGGGAACTGTTGTTGTCTCGCTTGCTGTCGGCACTCTCCTTGTAATCTGGTTGAATGAAAAAGGTTTATTGGTAAAAGGGATCAAGAAAGATCATTATTATAGTTTAGGCGCTCTGCTTTTTGCATTTATAAATTTTTGGGCTTATATAGCATTCAGTCAGTACTTATTGATTTGGTACGCAAATTTACCTGAAGAAACATTTTGGTTCATTCAAAAATGGGAAGGGTCTTGGATGATCTTTTCGATTATATTTCTTATTGTACATTTTGGAGTACCTTATTTTGGATTACTTTCTCAACCATCAAAAATGGACCCCAAGCGGTTGAAGTTCATGTCCGCATGGCTGATCTTTGCTCACATCATGGACATTTACTGGATCGTTATGCCGACGTTCAGCCCCGATAGTTTTGTTTTCGGATGGATTGAAATTGGATTCATCATTTTAGGTATTGGTATCGTGATGGTTGTATTTTACTTTAAAGCAAGAAATACAAATCTTGTCGCAATTGGTGATCCGAAACTACAAAGAGGAATTGATTTTAGATTATAGTTTAATCTATTAGGAAGGTTTATGGAAGATAAGAAAAAAGTTGAAAGTGAAATTAATTTTAAGTCCTTGCTCAAAAATCCTATTAGGTTATTTAGCCTGGTATATATCTACTTTTTCATTGTTGCATTAGTAATAGGGGTATATTACGTTAATAATCTGGATGCAGTTTCTTTCAATACTGTTCCCGGAACATCTCTCGATACATTGAATGTTGTAAGGGAAATTGAAACCAAGGTTGGCGGAATGAAACCGGCAATGGATCTTACTCTGATTACAGAACCGACACCGGAACTTATTGCAAAGGGTAAAGATTTATATAAGACTACTTGTGCTTCGTGTCATGGTGATGAAGGCAAAGGTGATGGTGTTGCAGCAGCAGCTTTGAATCCGAAACCGAGGAATTTTCATTCTGCAGAAGGCTGGACTAACGGACGTACTTTTTATGACCTATACAAAACTGTTAATGATGGAGTGCCCGGAACCGGAATGACAGCATATGAATTTATCTCACCCGAAGATAGGGTAGCGATCATTCAATATATTCGTACCTTGGGGGACTATCCTGAAGTTACAATGGCAGAAGTTAAAGATAAATTGGATGCAACATATAATCTTTCTGCCGGTATAGTTGATCCCAATCATATTCCTATAAAAGAATCAATTTCTATTTTAGCAGATGAAAATAAAAAGAATATTGAATTAAGTATGACGATTACTGATAAGATCAAAAATGATAATGTTGAGAGTGCAAATTTACTTAAAGAAAATTCGCTTGATTTGGAAAAAGTGGTTTATAATTACATAACAAAATTAAATCAAGAAGATTATAATAGTTTTATACAGAAGTTAGACTCGGATCCTGTTTCGCTAGGATTTAAAGCTTCGATAGTGAATTTAATGGATAATGATATAAAATCGATCTATTTATATTTAAAAAAAATTTCAGGTTGATTATTAATCGTATTGGTTAATAGATATCAAACAGGAGTAATTAATGTCATTTGATGACCAAATAATTGATGGAAAGAACTCTAGTTTATTTACCGTAAATAAGGGAATGTGGATTTTTATCTTTTTAGATTTTATCCTTTTTGCAGGCTTGCTTATTTATCATTATATAAGCGGTTTAGATTTTCAAGCTGAATATGACTTTGCAAAATCTGAACTTTTACTTTCGTTCGCGACATTTAATACAATCATTATACTAACAAGCGGTTTAACTATCGGGCTTTCAAAAGTTGCTGCATTAGATAGAAACAAATTCTTATCAATGATTTTTATTAGCGTTACTTTTATCTTTGGTCTTCTCTTTATGGTAAACAGGTTAATTGACTGTGTATATCTTGCAGGGAAGGGTTACCAATACAGTTTAGAATCTTTTGCAAATCTAAGTGAAGGATTATCGATATTTTTTGCAACATACTTTTTTGCTTATTTTGTCTTTATGCTTCATCTTGTAATCGGATTAGTGCTTCTTTTAATTTTACTAATAATACTAGCTAGAACAGATGAAATAAGTAAGGTATATACTAAATTGAATTCCGTTGTTATTTATTGGAGTTATTTAACTATGATCTGGCTCTTCATTTTTCCAATGTTGTTTTTAATTTAGCGAGGTGATGATGGTTGAAGAGAATAAAAATATTAGTTATGGTAAATATATTATCTCGTGGATATCAGTTAGTTTATTAGTTATTTTACAAGTAGTATTAAGCGGCGTTAACTTCGGTGCAAGTTCAAATTTTATTACACTTTTGCTCGCCTCAATTGCTGCTTTTATTATTATTTTAGTTTATATGACGAATAAATCGAATAAAGTAACCGGTATGGTTTTAAAGGGAATAATTGTTGCTGAAATACTCATCGTTATTTTGGTAGATCTTCTAACTTAAGGATTTTGAAGAATGGAATTTTTACAAAACATAATACTTCCGCAATCGGCTCAAAGAATAGAGCTATTATCATATTTAACAACAATATCGTATATGATCTTGCTGCCTTATCTTGCTTTGCTGTTTGGATCCACTCTTTTATCCTGTATGTTCAATGGTCGAGGAAAATCTAATAAGAATGCACATTTTATTAAATTATCGAAAGACCTGATATCATTACCTACATTTAATATTTATGCAACACTCGGGATCATTCTATTGCCTTTATTTACACTTATGTTTGCATATGTTCAAATTGTTCAAGAATCTGCTCTGTTGGTTTTTGATAATTTATTTTATGTAGTTTTTCTTTTAATTCCCGCTGTGGCATTAATTTATATTTTCAAATATAGCTTTGATCTAAGTGATATTTCAAAGCTGGTTAATAAAACTAAAGACGAATCAATCAATAGAGATGCGGAATTCAGTATTTACAAAAATAAGATGATTAAAATACTTACAAATTCATCACAATTCGCAGTTTATTTGCTCTTTGTATCAATCTATATTCTCATTGCAAGCATTAAACTTATCAGTGATTCAAGCAGTTTGAAAGAAGTAACTTCCATTTCGGATATGCTTTTTACTGATGCAACAATAATTTCATTTCTCTATTTTCTCTCGGTTTCATTTGCGCTCACATCTGTATTAGCATTATATGTTTATTTCAAACCAAATTCATATTATGAAGTAAGTGAAAGAAAATATGCCGATACTATTAAAAAGTTCTTCTTAAATACTGCAATGATATTTGTATTGGTGCAGCCGCTGATTTATGCAATAGATGTAATGTCAGTTCCAAAAGTAGCATTATCAGATTCAATCTTTGGAATATCAATTGGTGTTTTGATAATTCTGCTTCTTATTTCGTCTCTGCTCTATCAAATGATAAGATATAATAATTTAAAGTACAGAGGTTGGGTAATTATCCTTTTTGTCGGATTATTTGCCTTATTAGCAGCTAAGGATCAAGCGGCATTTAATACATCTTCGCAATTGCAAGTGAAAAAGGTTGTGAAAGCATACGAAGCTAAAACAGTAGAAGTGAAAACTCAGCTTGGAATAGAATAAGATATTTTAAAATCAGTCTAATCCGTTAAGTCTTTGCACCATTAAGCAAATAACTGTATTCCATTCAAAATATCTTGTCTCGAAATTCAATATATTTCATCATTAAAAATTAAACTGATTTTACATGCTTACAGTTCTTGAATCAATTAATCTATCAACTGATTACTTAGAGAAAAAGGGAATAGATTCTGCTAGGACGAATGCAGAATTATTACTCGCTTCCATTTTAAAATGCAAACGGCTGGATCTTTATATGTCATTTAATCGTCCACTTTCCGATGCCGAAAAAATAAAGTACAGAGAGTATATCTCAAGACGAGGTACATTTGAACCGCTGCAGTACATTGTTGGTGATGTTGAGTTTTATGGGATTACTTTGAAGGTTAATAAGTCAGTTTTGATACCGCGTCAGGAAACGGAAATACTAATTGAGGAAATTATAAACGCTGTAAATCATGAAGATGAAATAAAAATTCTCGATATTGGCTCCGGCAGCGGCAATATTGCTTTAGCGCTGGCAAAAAATCTCTCGAATACTGAAGTGGTCGGGATTGATGTATCTGAAGAAGCAGTTGAATTGGCAAAAAGAAATGCAGAAGTTGCCGAACTATCTTTACAAGTAAAGTTTTTTAAGCTGGATATTTTTGATTATGACATTTCAAAGACAAAAGATAAGTTTGATATAGTTGTTTCTAATCCGCCTTACGTTAGCGATGAAGAGTATCAAACTCTGCAAAAGGAGATTATTGAATATGAGCCTTCATTAGCTGTAACAGACAGCGCAGATGGATTTAAGTTTTATGAACACATCACTAATATCAGTAAGACGTTACTCAAAGATGGAGGAAAACTTTTCTATGAAATAGGAAAAGGGCAGGCAGAGAAAGTGATAAGTATTCTGGAGCAAAATGGTTTTTCTGATATTAAAGTTAAAAAAGACTATGCTGAAATTGAAAGAGTTGTCTCTGGAGTAAGGCAATAGAGTATCGATAAAAATGTTGACTTACGTAATTATTATCGATATCTTTAGAGTAGTATATAATTAACGGTAGAAAAAATGACAACGGTAACAATATCTACAAAGTATCAAGTGGTCATTCCGAAGGAGATCAGAGATAAAATTCAGATCACTCCAGGACAGAAATTTCAGATGATCCAAATTGATAATAGGATAGAACTAATACCAATAAAGGATATTAAAAAATCTCGGGGTTTCTTAAAAGGGATGGATACAAATATTGAAAGAGAAGCTGATAGATTATGAATTTAGTTGATTCATCAGGGTGGTTGGAATATTTTACTGATGCTAAAAATGCAAAATTCTTTGCCCTAGCAATTGAGAATACAAAAGAATTAATTGTCTCGACGATCAATATCTATGAGATCTATAAAAAGATTCTAGTTATGAGGGATGAAAATACAGCACTTGAGGCAATTGCTTTGATGTATCAAGGGAAAGTGATTGATGTTACTTCAGAAATATTAATTGAGGCAGCAAGATTGAGTGCGAAAAATGGTATTCCAATGGCTGATAGTTTGATTTATATAACAGCACGTAAGAATAGTGCAATTATTTGGACTCAAGATTATGATTTTAAGAACTTAGATGGTGTTAAATTCATTAAGAAATAGAGCTAAATTCTAATTAATTCAGCAATTATATTAGGAGTCGTCAAATTTGATATTTTGAGGAATAACTAGGTCTCAGCCAGAAATAGTTAGCTAATATTTTAATTTGATAAATAAATGAGAGCATTAGTACAAAGAGTTTCGAGTGGGGGAGTAAAAATACCTTCACAAAATTATGAAGCAAATATCGGACAAGGTTTGGTGCTGCTTCTTGGAGTTAAAGATGGTGACGGAATTGATGAACTTAATTTTGTCGCTGATAAGTGCTGCAACTTGAGAATATTTGAGGATGAAAATGAAAAAATGAATCTTTCCATCAAAGATATTTCTGGAGAAATGTTAATAATATCACAATTCACTTTATACGGAGATGCACGAAAAGGGAACAGACCGAGTTTTACACAAGCTGCTCCACCGGATTTAGCAGAAGAATTGTACGAAAAATTTATCGAACGAGTCATAGAAAATATCGGTAAAGATAAAGTAAAATCCGGGATATTCGGTGCTATGATGAAAGTGGAGATATTAAATGACGGACCGGTAACAATTTTAGTTGAGTCAAAAACGTGATACACTAATACCACACTTACTCGATTTCATCGGGACTGGTTTTTCCCTTTCCAATTACTTTAACTCTAATTATGCATTAGAACCCCTCTAATGCATAAAAGCTTTACTTCCTGTTTTGTGGAATGCAGCACCCACAAATTAAATACTATCAAGAATCATTTTTTGTATTTTATTTAGTTTAAGAAGTTTAGTTTTCAT
>QILJ01000299.1 GCA_003233295.1 Ignavibacteria bacterium
AAAGGTAAATACGAAGAATAGAATCTAACGCTATCCTCTATTAGAATAATAACTTGAACTCCAACTTGTTTCGTATCATATTCTATGTTATTTCTGTCTTCGAAATATTTAATAATACCAAAGATGATCCTGAAGTCTCCCTGCCACATAAATACTTTATCAAACACTTTCGATTCGTCACTTTTAATTATTTCGGTCATCTCCTCGTTATCATACCCGAGTAGAACAACAGGAATATCGAGTTCTTCTTCTTTGATCTTTTCAGCGAGACGCACAGCGGTCATGTCTTCAACATGAAGCGTTGTAATAATAAGATTGAACCGACCCTTGGTCTTAGCCATCTTCAGTGCTTCTTCACCACTTGATACATGAACCAGCTCAGGGCTGTTGCTAAGATTCAGACCTTGATATTCCCTTCTTATTAATTCATACAGTCTTCCATCCTCTTCAAAAAGATAAAAGTCATACATACTGGAAACAAGAATGATATCCCTAATTCTAAAAGACATCAAATTGTGAAAGTCTTGAAATTTAGCGTGCTTGCTTTGCTGAAGATATTTTCTGTCGAATTTTATCGGTTGTGCAGTCATTGAGAACTATATTAAAATAATTTGATAATCAAACATTAAAATAATAAAAAAGGCGCATTTCTGCGCCTTTAATAATTTGCCGGATTTATCCGCAGCATTTATACAATACCTTGATCCAGCATTGAATCGGCAACTTTAATAAATCCGCCGATATTTGCACCGTTAACATAATTACCAGGTGTACCGTATTTTTCTGCAGTAGTAACACAAGTTGTATGAATACTCTTCATGATTAACTGAAGTCTGTTATCCACTTCTTCCCGTGTCCAGCCGTATCTCATACTGTTC
Organism: Ignavibacteria bacterium; assembly: GCA_003233295.1. The sequence goes on from QILJ01000299.1 coordinate 879, forward strand.
TGCGCCATTTCCAAACCGGAAACTGCAACACCACCGGCATTTGCAGCTTTAGCAGGACCGTAAAGAATTCCTTTATCCAGGAATAAGTTCACGCCTTCGAGAGTGGTAGGCATATTAGCGCCTTCACTAATAACGAACACTCCGTTATTCAATAGATTCTGAGCATCCTTTTCATTGATCTCGTTTTGTGTTGCACTTGGGAATGCGCAATCAGCTTTATGATCCCACAATGAATTGTGATCGCTGCTTGCATCAACAGGAGTATAAACAGCATTAAGATATTTTTCGGCATATTCTTTAATTCTGCCGCGCCTTACATTTTTTAGTTCCATTATGAAAGCTAATTTTTCTCTGTCAATTCCTTCCTCATCATAGATGTATCCGCTTGAGTCGGAAAGTGTTGTTACTTTAGCACCGAGGTCAAGTAATTTTTCTACGGTGTACTGAGCAACATTTCCACTGCCGGATACTAAACAAGTTTTACCTTCGAGAGAATCATTACGTGTAGCTAACATTTCAGCTGCAAAATAAACTGCGCCATATCCGGTAGCTTCAGGTCTTATCAAAGATCCGCCCCAGTTCAATCCTTTTCCGGTTAGGATTCCTGAAAACTCGTTTCGTAGTTTTTTATACTGACCGAATAGGAAACCGATCTCTCTGCCGCCAACACCGATATCGCCAGCAGGCACATCTGTGTTAGGACCGATATGACGGAAAAGTTCGCTCATGAAGCTCTGACAGAAACGCATAACTTCAGCATCGCTTTTCCCTTTAGGATCGAAATCTGATCCGCCTTTACCTCCACCCATTGGAAGAGTTGTAAGACTGTTTTTAAATACTTGCTCGAAAGCAAGAAATTTAAGAATTCCAAGATTAACAGAAGGATGAAATCTTAATCCGCCCTTGTAAGGACCTATTGCAGAATTCATTTCAATTCTGAATCCTCTGTTAACTTGCACTTCACCTTGGTCGTTTACCCAAGGCACACGGAACATCATTACTCTTTCCGGTTCAATAATTCGTTCCAGTATTTTTGCTGCTCGGTATTCGGGATGTTTATCCAATACTGATTCCAGCGACTCAACTACCTCTTCAACCGCTTGATGAAATTCCGGCTGACTAGGATTTTTTGCCTTTACCTCCGTCATGAGGGATTTTACGTACTCTGACATTGTACCTCCTTAGACATTTGTTTAATTGAATATGTGAATAGATTAAGTGATTTAAATGGATTTCTAATACAGCTAAAATGTAAATTCTTTTTAGTAGACATTTTTCTTGGGAGTGTTAAAACTGAATTTTCTTTTAACAGAATTGTAGTTGAAAAATTACTGCTTATGTATAAAATTTTCTTAATCAATAAATAATCCAGCAGACAATAATTTTCTTTTCGTATATGAAACATATATTCTTTAAAAAACCTAGACAAGTAAAAAATTAAATTTTTTGAAAATATTTTTTGGGCAGTAAATAGGACAAAAAAAGGGAAAGAAATAAATCTTCCCGCCGCAAGCGGTGGAGAATTCATCCCTTGTCCGCCTTTAACGGATTAATCCTCATGCAGTCTTCTTAACAGCGGGTTTTATCTTCAGCAATTGCAGATGATTTTTATCTTGATCATCAAATTCAAGAGATTTACTTATAGTCCACCAATCACCGGGCAATCGTAATTTATATTCCAAACTAATAAGCATTTTATCTAAATGATGTTTTTTAAAAATGATATCTAGTTCTGTTGTGTTTGATAAGTTTAAAGTGTTTCTAAAGGGAAAAGATGTTGAACTGAAAACTGAGTCAGCATTGTTTGCCGTTAAAATAACAGGTAATGTATAGACCAAAATTTTTATATCATACTTCACAGATTTCATCTCATCATAAAGCTTATCAAGAGCAATCAAGTTTTTCACCCCTGCTTCCCTATCGCAAAAAATTTGCCACAAACCGGTTACCCCTGGTTTAGAATTAAAACTTCTTCTAATTTTATAATACTGCCAATCATTCTTTTTAAGTAATTTTAAATCGGACAGCATGAATGGACGCGGACCAACAAAACTCATTTCACCTTTTATAATATTAAATATTTGCGGAATTTCATCCAACCCTGTTCGTCTTAACCATCTGGCAAATGGAGGAACGCTTTCGATAAATGCAGGCTTGAAGAAAATGCTTTTATCCGAGTATCGATTTGTTTTGGTATCTTTGATAGTACGCAGCTTTACTATTTTAAATCTGAATTTATCCAGCGTTATTCCCCTCTCTTGAATGAAAAAAGGAAACTGTTTCAATTCTAAAATTAAGATGATCGAAAAAACAATTATTAAAGGGATTAATAATGGTAGTAAAACTATAGATAGTATTATGTCAAAATTTCTTTTAACCAAAAGGATACATTGTCTATTAAAATATTTATGTTATTAAATTACTAAAGCTAAACCTTTAATCAAAAAACTAAAGTCCAAAGAACATAATCAAGAATCAATATCATTGCTGCAGAGAGTACAAAAGAACGAATAGTTGATAGTCCAACACCTTCGGCACCCCCAACGGTTCTAAATCCTATGTGGCAGCCGAGCAAAGCTGTCATCGCTCCGAAGATCATTCCTTTAGTCATCCCGAACATAAAATCACTTATAAGAAAATATCTTTTTACGGAATCGAAAAAAACTGCATAAGAAACACCCAAAAAATAATTCGATATCATATAAGCACCGGCAACAGCGATCACATTTGCAAATACAACAAGGATCGGCATCATCAGTACTGAAGCGTAAAATCTCGGCATAGCAAGATATCGTACCGGACTGATTCCCATAGTCTCTAAGGCATCGATCTGTTCTGTTACTTTCATCGAACCTAACTCAGCCGCAATGGAAGCGCCGACTCTGCCCGCTATAATTATTGCGGTTAAAACCGGTCCTAATTCTGTAATAATTGCTCTGCTGGTTGCAGTACCTAAAAATGATAAAGGTGCAACGCCTTTAAGCTGATAAGCTGCCTGCCAAGCAGAAACTGCTCCAGTAAAAATTGCTATTACAATAACCAGCGGTAAAGAATTAACACCGATATGCTCCATTTGATATAGCAAAAGTTTTCTGCCCTTAAACAATCGGGGGGTGTATTTTAAAATTGAGAAAAACAGATTACTTACTTGTCCAACTTCCTGTAAAAAGTTGCTGGTAAACCGACCAGTTTTCTCTATAAACTTAATTATCATATTCAAATATTCAACAATTTCTTTATTGAACAAAATTACTCAAATTTTCTTGAAGTAAAAACCAAACAATTAAATTCTTTATGTGGAAGAAAAGAAGAGAAGAAAATTCAATTTTTCTTGTATTTATAGAATTTTAATCACAAATTTACTTTATAAGTTAATGATTATTCTGTTGATCAAAATTGACAGGTTATTAAAAAATTAAAGGTACTAAAATGGATGAATTAATTTACAAGCTAGAATCATCGCACAAAGAAATTAAGATACCCGAAGATTTAATTTTTGGTCGTACTTTTACAACACATGTATTTGAAATGGATTACATAGCTGACGAAGGCGGATGGAAAAATTCCACAATCAAAAAGTTCAGTGATGTTAATCTTAGTCCGGCTGCCTTGGTTTTTCATTACGGACAGGCGATCTTTGAGGGACTCAAAGCTTACAAACAAGAAAACGGCAGCATTGTAATGTTCCGCCCGGAAAAGAATCTTGAGCGCTTGAATAATTCCGCAAGAAAAATGTGCATACCGGAAATAGACATCGATTTTGTTCTTAATGCAATGACCGAACTGGTTAAAATTGAAAAAGACTGGGTGCCAAGCAAACCAGGTCACTCACTTTATATACGCCCGGTTGTTTTTGCTACTGATCCGTTTCTGGGTGTAAAGCCGGGTGATAATTACAAATTCATAATTATTTTAAGTCCGGTAGGACCATATTATGCCGAAGGATTTAAACCGGTACCGATCATGGTAACGGATAAATTTGTACGAGCTGTTCGCGGCGGTGTTGGTGATTGCAAAACTGCCGGCAATTATGCCGCATCTTTACTTGCTCAGAAGGAAGCAAAAAAACTTGGATTCACACAGGTACTTTATTTAGATGCATTAGAGCAGAAGTATATTGAAGAAGTTGGCACTATGAATATGTTCGTTCAATTCAAAGATGAAGTTGCAACTCCAAAACTTACAGGAACTATTTTACCTGGAATTACAAGGATGTCCGTCCTTGAAATTTTAAGGGAATGGGGCTACAACGTGAACGAAAGAGATATTGCTTTACATGAAATAATTGATAGTTATAAAAACGGTAACTTAGTCGAATTATTCGGGACCGGAACAGCGGCAGTTATTTCATCAATCAGTAAATTAAAATATAATGATGTTGAACTTCAGTTCAGTAATGAACATGCGGGTGAACTCGGTACTAAACTTTACAATGAATTGACCGGTATCCAATACGGAAGAATTGAAGACCGCCACAATTGGTTAACAAAAGTTATATGATTTATAAAAAGTTCCTTAAGATTATTAAAGTCACAACTGGATTTCAGTTGTGACTTTTTTGTCATATAGATATTCAACCCGATCCAAATTCTTTTAACGAAATAATTTTAAGTGCTTTTACATCCTTAATTTTTTACTTTGTACACTAAAATATTTGAATAATATAATGGAGATATCTTGCAGAAACTTTTTAAAATAAAAATTTTGTTAATAGTAATTGTTTTTTCCTTTTGGGGACTATCAGCAAAAACCTACGCTCAAAAAATAACCAGTCAACAACTAGAGTATTCCCCGACTGAAAATTTACCAAAAGTTACTGCTTCTGAATTCATATCAGAAGTAATTGAAATTCCGTTAAAAAACGCTGAACCATTTATTGCTATTGGATTGACTGCGACTTTATATAATAATCCCATTTCCTTCTATTTACGTGTATCTGAAAATGGGAATGATTGGAGTAAATGGAACAAAATTAAAAACGATGACGAAGCTGGTAAAATAGATTTAAAATTTTTAGGTACTCTTCAATTTTTTAACAAGAACTCAAAGTTTATACAATTTAAAACAAATGAGTATTCAAACTTAAAAGCACTGACCTTCAGTTTTATAAGTCCCGGGAAAACCCCTAAAAATATGATTGAAGAAAATATTAAACGCTCTCGGTTACAAAAATCGGTTGCCGGTCTTGAGAGACCTGCATATGTGAACAGGAAAGGATGGGGCTGTCCTCAAGATGAAAATGTGAGTTCCCGGTCATTAACTAATGTTACACATCTTATAATTCATCATAGTGCGGGCAATACGGTATCTTCTGACTATGCGGCTGTTGTCCGCTCATATTGGAATTATCATGTAAATTCGAATGGATGGGCAGACATAGGATATAATTGGTTAGTTGACCCGAATGGTGTGCTTTACAAAGGTCGAGCTTGGAAAAGCGATACTCAGGAAAATGTTATCGGCGCTCATAACTCCGGCAAGAACGGCAACACTGCGGGAATCTGTTTTATCGGCAATTATGTTTCAAATATTCCTAGCGATGCTGGTTTAGATAAAATTGCGGAAATTTCAGCATTCCTTTGCGATAAGTATAACATCGATCCCGAGGGGAAAAGTTATCATGCTGCTATAGAAAGAGTAAATGATAATATTACAGGTCATGGACAAAGTGGCGGCGGAACTTCATGTCCTGGCACTCAAATAATTAACAGAATGCAGACAATCAGAGAATTAACAGCGTCAAAAATTATAGATATTACCGCAGCACCGGAAGTTGTTTACACTTATCCAAATTCTGAAGTTGACAGTTCTTATTTAACAAAACCGATTATTATTGAATTTACTCATCCAATGGATAAAAACTCTGTTGAAACTTCTTATACTATATCTCCAAATATTTTCGCTTTAATTAGCTGGAATGATAATGGTAATATTTTTACAATCACTCCATCTTCCCCATTATCAAGCACTACCGAATATAAAGTTACACTAAGTACAGATGCAAAAAGCTTCTGGGAGGTTCCAATTGCGGAACAACTCGAAATAAATTTCGTAACTAAGAAAAATGATAATCTATCTTTACTCTCAGTTTATCCAAATGATGGTGCTACTGATGTAGAACTAGACGTAACGGTTAAGTTACAATTTGATGGTCCATTGGCTTCTAATTCATTAGGCGGGAATGTATTGTTTCTCGATGACGAAGAGAATAACGTTTCAATAAGAGTAAACACCGGCAGTTATTCTGATGGAATCATTGAATTTTATCCGACAAGTAATTTAACAGAAAATAAAAATTATTCAATTATTCTTAAAGGTGGTATCTCAACAACCGATGGTTATAGTTTTGGGATTGACAAAAACATTACATTTTCTACAAAATCTTTGACAAGCGTTTTTAACGATAATACACCAAAAGATTATGAATTAATTTCTTGTTACCCAAATCCGTTTAATCCGTCAACCACAATACAATTTCAAATAAAAGATGATTCCAAAGTATCGATCAAAATTTATGATATAATCGGGAATGAGATCACTACACTTGTAAATAAATTTGTTAAAGCTGGAATTCATAAGTCTACTTTTAATGCAGGAAATCTTCCTTCCGGTATTTATTTCTCCCAAATTGTTACCAATAACGAAACAAAGACAATTAAACTTTTATTAACAAAATAAATATTTTTTCTTGACAAGTGCTCTTGTGTTCACTATATTTGTAGTAAACATGGGAGCACTACTTTGAAAAAAACACTTACAGACCGTCAAAAAGAAATTTATAATTTCATTAAAAACTTTATTGAATTGAACGGTTACCCCCCAACCTACCGCGAAATTGGATTTGAATTTGATATATCAAGTACTTTCGGCGTTAAGAGACACATTGATGCACTGATTAAAAAAGGTTTTTTGAACATTGCCGAAAACTCAAGCAGAACTTTATCCATTAACGAACCGGACTCCATTTCTACAGCACGAATTTCCGATATTGTTGAAATTCCAATTGTTGGACGTGTTGCCGCCGGACAGCCAATTCTGGCAGAAGAGAACGTTGAGGGAACTTTTAGCATTCATAAAAGTCTAATAAATGGAAAATCTGATTGTTTTGCTCTAAGAGTTAAAGGTGATAGTATGATAAACGCAGGAATTTTTGAAGGAGATGTTGTTATAGTTAATCCTCAAAAAGATGCAAACAATGGAGAAATTATTGTCGCACTTTTAGGTAATGAAGCAACACTAAAAAGATTTGAAAGAAAGAACAATAAAATTGCGCTTGTACCTGAAAATGAGAAATATGACAAAATTAGGATCAAAAAAGATGATGATTTTTCGATAGTCGGAAAAGCCCTCGGCGTTTTTAGATGGTATAATTGAAAGGGGAAAAAATGAAAACTGAAATATTTTCAAAAGCGATCTCAAATAGAAATAGAGTTAAATTGCTTTACAATTTACAAGAAACTCTTTTAGAACCGTACTTTTTAAGTATAAATCGTAGTGGTAAAAAAGTTGTATTCGGCAGGATTAATAATTCGGCAGAGATCAAAATGATTGAATACGATAAAATATTCAATATCAAGATTCTAGGTTATTCGCAATTCTCACCAATAATACCAATATTAAATTGAGGTGATCAATATGACTAGAATAACAGATAAAGACAGAATTGATTCGCTTATCAAACACTTTTGGAAAAACGGTTTTTTAACGCTTAGTAGAAAACACGGCACTTATTTGCCTAATCCTAATCCTATCGGTGATTATGAAGTTGATGCAGTAGGTAAATTAAACAAGAAATACGTTCTGGGATTGACCTTGGAAAAAGAGGACATTGAAAATCCTAATATTTTAAGGAAAATAAAATTCCTAGCCAGTCAAAAAAATAAATTTTCTCTGCAGAAAGTTACACTCTTTTTAGGATGTCCGGACGAACTCCGTTCCGATGTTGAATCTTTGTTATCACAGTTGGACGAAAATCTCAGAAATAATATAAAGATAGTATCTACCTCCTTAAACAATGATTAAGTAAAGATAATCATCCAAAATAATATTTTTTATCAAAAGCAATTCAAAAATTTTTCTGGCACAAAATCAAAATAGTTTTGTATAATTCAAATGGTAAGCTACAATTATAAAGTACTTGTAAGTTCAAAGAATCTTGACATTTATACAACCGCCACCTATTTTGAGTAGTCTTTTTAAAATTTATTGGGAAGTGAGTGAAAAAGGTTTTATCGGAGGACGATAAAAAGGTAATCGAAAGGACAAAACAGCTTGGCAATATACCTAAACACATTGCTATTATTATGGATGGCAATGGTCGGTGGGCAAAAAGCAGAGGTTTGCCAAGAGTAGCGGGTCATAGAAAAGGAATTGAAACCGTAAGGATAATAGTTGAAGCTTGTGCAAATCTGGGTGTTGAATATTTAACCCTCTATACTTTTTCTACAGAAAATTGGCGGCGACCGAAATCTGAAGTTTCTACTTTGATGAGGTTAATTGTAAAAAGTTTAAAAGATGAAACCGAAGACCTGAACAAAAATAATATTAAACTCACTTCCATCGGTAATATTAATTTACTTCCAAAAGAAGTTGAAGCTGAATTGGAATACGCAATTGATAAGACCGGCAATAATACTAAAATGACACTCAACTTAGCATTGAGTTACAGCGGCAGATGGGAAATTACTAAAGCTGTAAGGAAAATTATTGAAAAATATAAAGCCGGTAATATTGAACTTGATGATATAAATGAAACAATGATATCTAATAACTTGGAAACAAGCGGAATGCCAGATCCTGAACTAGTTATTAGAAGCGGCGGTGAAATGAGGATAAGTAATTTTTTACTTTGGCAGATTGCTTATTCGGAAATTTATGTAACAGATGTATTATGGCCAAAATTTAGGACTAAAGATTTGATTAAAGCAATTATAGAATTCCAAACGAGAGAGAGAAGATTCGGACTTGTTAGCGAACAAATTGAACATACTCAAAAAGGTTAAAAATATTCCCATAAGCTGGCTAGGTTTTATCATCTTGATAGTGATTATTTCGTCAACTAATGTTTTTTCTCAATTACAGAAAAAGAATTATAAAATTTTGGGAATCACTGTTGAAGGAAATACAACTGCCGATGCAACGACAATTATTGCTAACAGCGGTTTGAAAGTAGGCGATGAAATTGAAATACCGGGGGATCAAACTTTGAATGCAATCCGAAGATTATGGAAGCTTGGGCTTTTTACTTCGGACATCCAAATCGAAATAGAAAAGAAAGTCGGGGACGGCGTTTTTCTTGTGATAAAAGTAAATGAGTATCCCAGAATAGAAAAGTATATTTTCAAAGGGAATGATGAACTTGACGATGAAGATCTTGATAAGGTTGTTACATTTGTATCGGGTCAAATATTGAAACCGCAGTCAATATATAAAACCGTCCGTGACATGAAAAAACTTTATGATGAAGAAAGCTTAATGAATGCCGAGATAAAACCGGTTTTATATAAATTTGAAAAAGCTGATACAACAGACGATGACGAAATTACAGTTACGTGGGTAAGCAAAGACGATCCTTCTGAAACTGAGGAAACCGTTTATGAATATGATCCCGAGAGTAAAAGAAACATTGTGAAGCGAATTAAGAATAGATTACTATTAATTTATTTTATTGAGGAAGGTCAAGAAGTTGATGTTCACTCAATTAAATTTAATGGCAATGAAGCTTTTGATGACGATGACTTAAAATCGGAATTTGATGAAACAAGCGAGCCTGTCTGGTGGAAATTCTGGTCTGACGATTCTTTTAATAAAGAAGATTATGAGAAAGATAAAAAACTTCTTAAGGATTTTTACAACAAAGAAGGTTATCGTGATTTTGAAATAATAAGCGACTCTCTTATTTATAATAAAGATAAAACAGAAGTCGATATTGTAATCAATGTTATAGAAGGTCCCCAGTTAAAAGTGAGAAATATTTATTGGGAAGGCAATACGGTTTACAGCACCGATATATTAAATGCTAGATTAGATTTTAAAAAAGGAGACATATATAATCTCGAACGCTTTAATCAAAATTTAAGATTTAACGAAAGCCAAACTGACGTATCTTCAGTTTATCAGGATAATGGATATCTTGGTTTCAGCCTCGATACTAGAGAAGAACGAGTAGCTCCCGATTCAGTTGATATATATGTAACAATTCATGAGAACCAAAGATTCAAAGTTGGAGAAGTGAATATTGCGGGAAATACAAAAACGAAAGATAAAGTTGTAAGACGTGAACTCTATACTGTTCCGGGTGACTACTTTAGCAGATCAGCAATCTTCACCAGCCTTCAGCAGCTTGCTAATCTTCAATATTTTAATGTTGAAAAATTATATACAAAGGGAATCGATTATAAACCGGTTAATGATAGCACTGTTAATTTGAATTATTCTGTCGAGGAGAAATCAAGTGATTACCTTAATGCTTCTGTCGGTTACAGCGGGAGTTATGGCTTTAGCGGATCTATTGGCGTTACGCTTACAAATTTTGATATCGGGCATCCATTCTCAATGGGTGGTGGACAGATATTAAATTTCAACTGGCAATTCGGTGTTGGTAATTACTATCAAACTTTCAATATCGGTTTTACCGAGCCGTGGTTTATGGATTCACCCACAATGGTCGGTTTCGATATTTTTGATACAAGACAAAGATACATTTACGATCTTAAGCAGACAGGTATTACGTTTAAAGTCGGTCGAAGACTAAAATGGCCTGATAAGTTTTTCTATATACAAGGAATTTTTAGATATCAATATAACAACATTATAAACGGTGCATCTTACTATCAAGTTGGTAAATACAACCAATTTACATTAGGCGCTACAACAACTCGTACCGATATTGATAACCCTATCTTCCCTTCCCGCGGTTCTAAGTTTTCAGTCAATGCCGAGTTAAGCGGCGGACCGTTTTTACCCGGAGATGTTGACTATTTCAAACTGCAGTTCAAAACAGATTTTTACAGAAGATTGTTTAACTCGAACAGAGTGGTTTTCTATGCCGGATTTGATATTGGTTACATTGAGGAATTGAAACCAAATACTCCCATCCAGCCTTTTGAGTATTTTTATATGGGTGGTAACGGTTTGGTCATTGCAACTACTCCTTTACGCGGTTATGATGATAGAAGTGTAGGACCGAGAAATCCTCGTACGGGACAGATAATCGGCGGTAGAGTTATGACTCGTTATGTTCTTGAGTTAAGAGGCGCTCTTACACTGGAGCCAATGCCGATATATTTGATCGCTTTTGCAGAAGCTGGTAATGTTTGGGAAGATTTAAGGAAAACTGACTTTTACGATCTTAGGAGATCGGTTGGTATTGGCGCAAGAATTATGATAAATCCGATTGGTTTAATTGGATTTGATTATGGATACGGATTTGATAGACCCATTGTTGACGGTAGACAGCCTCAATGGGTATTTCACTTCCAATTTGGAAAAGGATTTTAATTAATATTTCTACTTATAAATTAAGAGGTTAATGTGAAAAAGTTAGTAATCGTATTTTTATTGATGTTAGGAGTAAGTATAAGTGCACAAACTCAAAAAATTGGATACGTTGATTCACAAGTATTATTCCAAAATTATGCCCCTGCGATAAAAGCACAACAGGATCTACAAGTGCTACAGCAAAATTGGTCTAGACAAAAAGACAGTCTTGCGGTGTTATTCCAAGAAAAAGTTAATTCGTATCAAAATCAGAAAGCTCTTATGACTCCTCAAAAACAACAAGAAACTGAACAACAGTTATTAATGGAGCAAAATTCAATTTTACAAAGAGAACAGCAAGTTATTCAACGAGGTCAAAGTATGATGCAGCCCATCAGAGATGCTGTGAGTAAGGCAATTGAACAAGTTGCAAAACAGGAAAAAATGAATTTTGTTTTAGATAAAGGTGTTGAGGGTGTTGTGAATATTCTTCACTATGCTGATCCTGAATACGATATTACTTATAAAGTTTTGGATAAACTAAAAAAGAATAAATAATTAATTTGGAAAATATCATGAGAAAGTTAAGTATCTTTTTTGTGAGTATTATTTTGATTTTTCCAGCACTTATCTTCGGACAGTTGAAGATTGGATATGTAGATTCAAATACAATCCTAAAAACACTACCCGATGCACAGGATGCTCAAAAAACTATTGATGCTCTAGTTAAAGAATGGAAAGATGAATTACAAAAAATGCAGCGAGAACTCGACACTAAAGCTGCCGATTTTGAAAAAAGAAAATTAATTATGAGCGATAATAAACGCCTTGAAGTCGAGAATGAGATAAGCAAATTAAAAACTGATATTGCTAATTATCGACAAAGTAAATTCGGATTTCAAGGTGAACTTTATTCTCAGCAGGAAG
>QILJ01000221.1 GCA_003233295.1 Ignavibacteria bacterium
CAACTAACCTCTAAAATACTCGTTGCTTTATACTTATACCAATTGTTATTTCAATATTTACTCAATTCGAGTTTCATTATCGAGTGCTGTTTTATTGATTCATGACAATACATAAGTATTTGATTGCTGAATAGAATATATTTCCAAGATAATGGAAAATTACTTCACGATCTTCTCTGCATTTACCAATAAATAATTTTCAGCTTCTTTAGACCAAATTCCATTCGTCTTTTTGACTATATCTGCAAGTTCCTTAAAGAAAGAATTTGTTTCACCCAATTTTTTAAAATCGTCAATTGCCATTAAAGGCATTGATATTTGAGTATAAATAAGTTTTTTACCGTATGGAATTATTGGCAGATTCATGACTGTCTCTGCAGTACAATTCAAACCGCCGACATGTGTTACCATAATTACCGGATCAATAATGTTTTTATCAATTAACTCAACCGCTTCTTCTAAGTCTTTACTATCACTTCCGGCTGAACCAATTATATGATGCCTGTTATAATGAACATCATATAAATTTACTTCTGCGAAAAAGTTTTTATCTGTCGGTCCGGCAAAGAAATTTATACAACCATCATAAGCTAACAACTCACTTGCTTGTTTTACCAACGGCTTTATCGGCACAAAAATAAAAATATCATCAAAACCTTTATTATTAGTCTCGTTAAGGATTTCTTCATTTGAAACTTTTGAAGTATTTATAAATAATAATTTTACTCCTTTGTCATCTGTCGTTTTATCTTGAAATAGTTTTTGGGCACGTGAAAGACGGTTATCATCTATATCAGTAACTACTAACAACTTCGGTTTCCTTTCAGCATTTAGTAGAATATCTACTGCTGCTAATCCCATGGGACCGGCACCTCCAAGTATTGCAAAACTTCCACCTTCAACAATTCCCATTGAATGTTTGTATTTATTACTTTCTCTATGGTGATATTGTTCTTTCAATGCAGCCAAAATACAAGCAACCGGTTCAGCAAGTGAAATATTGTAGAACGAATTCCCGTTATAAGGAATAAGGCAATCCATCTCTAATACTTCTTTAGGAATAATTCCCCTAGTTGCATTCCCACCAATATTATTAAAGGAATAACCAATTGCTTCATGTTCTTTTCCGGGGTAACTTATAGCCGGTTGAATTGTACATTTCATACCTTCTTTGAATTTACTTTGATACTTTTCCCCGACCTCTAATATTGTTCCGCATATTTCATGACCAAGTATAATTGGATTTTCCGAAACATTGTCTGGAACCCTTTTATGTTCAGCGCCTTGAATTGCAGCTTTATAAGATGACATACAAATACTATTCGTTTGAATTTCAAAAAGTATTTCGTCTTCCTTTATCTCAGGTAATTCAAATGATTCCAATCGTAAATCATTTTTGCCGTAAAGTCTTAATGCAGTTGTTTTAACTTTATTTCCCATTTTAATTATACCCCACGTTTATTTTTATACAGAAGTTCCCCAATAGTTTGGTTTGTTGTTACTTGATGCCCTGTTAGTGGTAATAGTCTTTCATGAATTGCATCAATAATCCACTCCTGCTGAGGGAAGAACATATCTTCCAATTCTGCACCCGGAGTTATCCAATTTCTTGCACCGACAACTACCGGTGGTCCATCCAGTTCATCAAAAGCAAGTTGACTAATTTGTGCAGCCATAGTATTAAGGAAAGAACCTCTTTCAACAGTATCGGAAGTAAGAACAATTTTTCCAGTCTTTTTAAGTGATTCAATAATTAAATCGTAGTTTAATGGATTAATAAAACGAGCATCTATTACTTCCGTCTCAATGTTATACTTCTCTTTCAGAACATTAGCAGCATCCAAAGCGACATAAAGAGTAGCACCAATAGTAACTATAGTAATATCTTTCCCTTTTCTTCTTATTACAGGTTCGCCTTCCTCAATTTCGTAGTAATCTCTTGGAACTCCGTCTTCCTCAAACATTTCACCCACATCATATAATTTTTGACTCTCAAAAAATACAACAGGGTCTGTTACGCTTAGAGCCAAATTCATCATTCCTTTAGCATCATAAGGAGTTGCGGGAAACATAACTTTTAATCCCGGAATATGAGCTACCATTGCAGACCAATCTTGTGAATGTTGTGCTCCATATTTGTTACCCGTTGAAATTCGTAGTACCAAAGGCATTTTAAGAATACCGGCGGACATAGCCTGCCACTTTGCCATTTGATTAAAGACCTCATCACCGGCACGCCCCAAAAAGTCGCTATACATTAATTCTACTACAGATCTACCACCCGATAAAGCATAACCAACTCCCGAACCAACAATAGCACCTTCAGCGATTGGAGAATTAAATAATCGGTGATAAGGTAAAGATTCTGTTAGACCTCTGTAAACAGCAAATGCGCCACCCCAGTCTCTATTTTCTTCACCATACAATACCATAGTCGGATCAATATATGCTCTATGTATCAAAGCTTCAAATAGTGCATCACGTAAAACGAACATTTTATTTTTTGAAAATTGTTTTCCGTTTTTATCAAATGCATATCGTTCTTTTTTAGCCAATGATTTTACTCTTGGATTTTCTTTCAATGGAATTAAAACATCAGGTTTTCTATCTTCCATCTTTTCTACTTTCTGATTTGAAAACATCACTGTAGAAATATATTCCGAGTTAAAATCTTCACGAGGAGATAAATCCATATCTATGGCTTTAATAAAATTATCTTTGATTTTTTCTTGAACTTCATCCTTGTATTCTTCCAGTTGTGCTTTTGTAATAAGCTTATTCTTAATCAGATAATTACTGTATTCAATAATAGCATCATTCTTTTCCCACAATTCCATTTCGTCTTTTGTTCTATATGATGAAGCATCGGAAGGAGAATGACCTGAGTAGCGATATGTAATTGTATCTAATAATACCGGACCTTTCCCTTTTTCCAATATCTTTTTCTTCCGCTCAATTGCATCAGCAACTGCAAGAGGATTGTAACCGTCAACACGCTCAGCGTGGAGTTGATCTTCATTAACACCTGCTCCAATTCTTGCAAGCATTCCAAAACCCATTGTTTCCCCTAAGGTTTGTCCACCCATACCATAAAAATTATTGAAATAATTAAAAATAATAGGTGGTGCACCGTTATTTTCTTCTCCCCATAAAGTTCTGTATTGGTCCATTGATGCAAGTGCAAGAGCTTCCCATGTAGGTCCGCAAGCAGAAGCACCATCTCCAATGTTGGAAATAACAATACCCGGTTTTTTATTTATTCTTTTATACAATGCTGCTCCGGTTGCAATATCAGCGGAACCACCTACAATTGCGTTATTCGGCATACTACCAAAAGGAGCAAAAAAGACATGCATTGAACCACCAAGCCCTTTATGGAATCCTGTAACTTTAGCAAAAATTTCAGCCATAACTCCATAGATGATAAAATCGTAAGCTAAATCCTTTGTGTTTTTTTGATTATCGCTCTTCTCAACTATATTAAGAACTGTTCCATTCATATAGTTTTTCATAATTTCTAATAGTTTATCATCTTTTGTTTTAGCTATTGCTGAAAAACTTTTTGCCAGAATTTCACCATGACTTCTGTGAGAACCAAAAATAAAATCTTCTTTATCCAACATTAACGCTTGTCCTACAGCTGCGGCTTCTTGTCCGATAGATAAATGTGCGGGACCCTTATGATTATACTCAATACCAAGGTAAGCGCCTTCTCTTTTAATTCTGTTAAGTGCCGTCTCAAACTCTCTTATCAAGAGCATATCTATCAGCACTTGTTTTAATTTCTCTTTACCATGTTTTTTAACTTCCTTTTTAAAATCGGATTTATACTGGTTTAATTGAATGTCTTTAAATTTTAGTACGCCGGGTTTACGTATTTTCTTCGGATCAATTAAAATTGATTTTGGCATTATCTGCTCCATTTAATATTTATACAAACTCTTTATCTATAACTCCCACAACGTATCTTTAACTGCCTCTGATACAGTTGGATGTGGGAAAATAATTTCTTTGATGTCTTTTACTCTTAGTTCCGATTCAATCATAACCGCAGCGCTATGAATTATCTCGGAACTAACACCGCCAAGTAAGAATACACCTAGTAACAAATCGGTATCAGCATCAACAATAACTTTGCACAAACCTTTTTCATTTCCATGCTCAGCATAAAACCGTCCGTTGGCTCTCAATTGCATTGAACTAACTTTTATATTGTATCCTTCTACCTTTGCTTGTTCTTCAGTTAAACCAATTCCAGCTAATTCAGGATTAGTATAAACCGCCCATGGCACAGCATTATAACGCATTCTATCGTTTTTACCTATAATTCTATTTACAGCAACTTCCCCCATTCTGTACGCTGAGTGGGCGAGTAAAGATTTTCCGGTAATATCTCCTACCGCGTAAATATTGGAGATGTTTGTTTCCATTTTTTCGTTTACCGCAATTCCCTTCTTACTAAAATCAAGATTTATTTTTTCTAGCCCCATACCATTAACATTTGGAGTCCTACCGGTTGCAAGAAGTACTATATCAGCTTTACAACTTTCTTCCTTTCCATCTTGAAGATAAATTACTTTGTCTTTTTCAATCTTTTGAGCTTTTATATTGGTAAAAATATTGCATCCCGAAAGTGAATTACGAAGTAGTTTTGCGATTTCAGCATCAACATTTGGCAACACTTCAGATAACATTTCTAAAACAGTTACACTTACTCCAATCATATTAAAGTAAGATGCGAACTCTAAACCAATAACTCCCCCCCCAATAATAACAAGACTCTTAGGAGGTTTTGAAATTTTGAATACTTCATCACTTGTAATAACATTATCATTATTAACACCTTCAATTGGCGGAATAATAGGTGATGATCCTGTTGCAATAATAATGCTCTCTCCACTGTATAATTTCCCATCAACAGAAACCGTGTTCCTATCAACAAACTCTGCTACTCCTTGCACTACATCAACATTAAAGCGTTTCATCTGATATGCAACACCTTTAGTCATTAAGTTAACAACTTTATCTTTCCAAGCCATTGCTTTATCAAAGTTGTATAAAGCGTCAGAAACCGTAACGCCATACATTTCACTATTTTGTGATTTGTAAAATATTTTTGCTGAATTAAGAAGTGTCTTTATTGGGATACATCCCTTATTAACACAAACGCCACCAAGAGATTTTTCTTTTTCAATTATCAGAACTTTTTTTCCAGCAGCTCCGGCACGTTCTGCAGCAAGATAACCGCCTGGTCCGGCTCCGATAATAATTATTTCATATTTATTCACAGACATTTATAACTCTTAATATTTTATCTAAACTGCTACTAATAAATTTATTTCCTTGATCGCAATAGCTAAATCTTGCAAGAACTTTGCCCCCGCAACTCCATCAATTACTTGATGATTTATTGTAAGAGACAACCCAACGTGCGGTATAAATTTTATTTCGTTATCTGTTTGTATAGGTTTAAGATTAATACGGCTAACACCAAGAATTGCTGTTTGTGGTAAATTAATAACAGGAGTAAAATTATCAATTCCAAAGCTGCCAAGATTAGTAACTGTAAAAGTACCTCCGTTTAATTCCTCAACTTGAATTTTATTTTCTCGGCAAGCATTAGCAAGTCTTTTTATTTCATTTGAAAAATTTATTAATGAATAATTCTGAGCATTTTTAATTGTTGGCACCATCAATCCACGAGGCGTATCAACTGCAAAACCAAGATGGATATTTTCGTAAAATTGTATTTTATTCCCTAACATCAAACTATTAATGATCGGGTGACTAGGTAATACTTTAATAACAGCATACATAATAAGGTCGTTTATATTAACTTTACCAAAGCTTGAATCAAGCATACCGTTCTTAAATGTTTCTCTCAATGTTAGTAGTGCAGAAGCATCAGCTGAACTGTTAAGCGTTAATTGAGCAGAATTTTGTAACGATTCCAGCATCCTATCAGAGATAATTTTTCGTATTCCTTTAATAGGTTCTTCTTTTATAACATTTTCTTTTAGTATTTTCTTTGATGAAAGCAATATATCTCGTGATGTTATCCTACCTCCTATGCCACTTCCTTTTGTTGGGATAGAATCCCCCGAGGTCATTGTTTCTTTTGCAGCCGGTGTTAAAGGTTCTGAACTATTTATAACATTTTGTATATCTCTTTCTATTATTCTACCCATTGGGCCACTTCCGATAGCATTACTTAGGTCAATACCTTTTTGTTCAGCTAATCTTTTTGCTCTCGGTGAAACCCCAACACTTTCTCTAGACTTGCTGCTATCGGTTATATTTATTTCTTTTATTTCCGGTTCCTTAGTTTCTTCTTTTCTTTCTTCTACCTCTTTTTCAACTTGCTCTACTTCCTCAGATGCACTTTCAGAAGTTGGTCTTAAGTCCTCATAATCTTCACCTTCGTTACCAACAACTGCAATATTTGTTAATACTGGGATATCATCTCCTTCTTCAAAAAACATGTCAAGCAAAATTCCATCTTCCGGCGCTTCAACTTCAAAAACAGCTTTGTCAGTTTCAACTTCGCAAATAATGTCACCTTTAGAAACTTTATCACCTTTTTTCTTTTTCCATTCAAGTAATAAACATGATTCAACAGTATTACCTTGAACCGGCATTAGTATAGCAGTTGCCATTTTTATCTCCAATTATCTATTCGTTTTTATTTAAATATTTTCCTGCAAATTCATCAAATTGAGATGTTATTATATCTAATGATTTTTCCTTCAATCCACCATCTTTGCTATCTCGCCAGATTTGCAAAAGTAGCAACCGAATGTTATCTTTATTCAACTCTGATATATTTTCCGGAATTGGAATTCCAATATCAATTTTCTCTCCTATCAAATAACACAATCCGGCAAGCACTCCTTTAGCAATAGTATTAGCTATTACACCTTGTTTTAAAGCTTCTTTAATAGTACCGACAAGTCTATCATCATACCCAAGTTTTCGAAGTGGATCTCTACATATTCTCTTTACTTCATCTCTCAGATATGGACTTGTCATCCTTTCCAACAAATCATCACCGTAATGAGTAAATCCCTCTTCAGTAAAAAGTTGTTCATTCAAATCCTTATATTTTTTAAGTAAAAAAGCTCCGCTCTCTTTTCGAAATGCAGTCTCCCCATAATTCCAAAGCTCTTTATCGGTTTTAATTTCACTCATATATTTATAATTGTGTAAGTATGCTAAAAATCCTAACATCGAATGAACTGCGTTATGTCCGAACAATTTTGCTTCCTCAAAAGGAAGTAAATTGTCTTTTTTTATAAAGACTTTAATCCCTCTTTTAAATCCGGGCGATAAAATTTTTGAAATGATTATATGATTAAATTCTTCTACCAAAAATGCTGCGGAACTATCCGGTGTAATTCTATCTAATCCCAATTCATTAATTGTTTTTTCATCTTGAATAACACCGCTCATTTTTCCAATTACAGTATTAAGAATCTGAAAATTATTTAACCTTTCGGTAGATTCATATTGTTGGATCTTTCCCAAAAGAATTTCTGCAGCGTAATTGTGGTTCTCCGAAGCATATAATATTTGTTGCTTATTTGGGTTGATATTTTTAGCTAATAGTTTAGCTATGGAATTTTCTCCCATATCATAAAAATCCACACTTGGAATTGCAGTTGCCATTTCATCAGCAGCTGATATAGCTTCTTCAATTTTACTCAAATCATTTGAATCCGATGGATTATATATTTCAATATTATCTATACGATTTTTTATTATTCCATTTTTAGTTGCAGTATTTACCAAGACGGAATAATGAGCATTTCTAATTTCGGATACTAACTTTTCATTAATCTCTAGTACAATAAACCGATTGAAGTTATTAGATTTTATAGCTTCCATCAGCATTAATCCGGATTGTATTGCTCCTAAACCAAATCCTAAAAATGTTTTTTTCAATTCTATTTTTCCAGTTATGCAATTATTAAATTAATTTTCTGCCTTTTATATGCTTGAACAATTTTCTTATCAATACCGTTATCAGTAATTAAATAATCAATTGAAGATATTTTAGCAAATTTATAGGTAGAATCATGTTCTATTTTTGACGAATCACACAAAAGAAAAACTTTATCGGCTGAAGCGGCTATTGTATTACTCACTTGTGATTCATTGTTCCCATATGCTGTTAATCCATTTTTGAGAGAAATTCCGTCAGTTCCTATAAAAGCTTTTTTAACAGAGTACTTTTTTGCTTGCTCAACAGCTACATGTCCGTAAATTGATCTTCTTTCATGAATTATATTACCGCCTAATATTGTAACTTTTATATTGTAATAATTTGAAAGTTCAGAAGCCGCCGGGAGAGAATTAGTAATAACTGTAAGCCCTTTTCTATCTTTTAAAAATGAACACATTCTTATTAATGTTGTACCACTATCTATATAAATACTATCATTATCTTGAACAAATTTTGCTGCCTTTCTCCCAATTGATATTTTGTGATTTTTATTTGCATCAATACGAGTAGCAAAACTAAACATATTTTCTAGTGGATCAGCACGTAGAGCTCCTCCGTGAGTACGAATTAAATATCCCTCTTCAGCAAGCTTTGCAATATCACGTCTCGCTGTCATACTTGTTACGTTGAAATTATCAATTATTTCATTAACCGATATTTCCCCTTTTTTATATAAAGTGTTTAATATGAATTTTTCTCTGATTTTTTTATTCATTTCAATTTATGCATTAATGATACAAACATTTTCAAACATTAATATAAACTTTATCTCTGTAGGACACAACAATATTACCGTGTCACAGCAATTCAGAGAAATATTTCGAGTTGTAGAGCGAATCTCCCAATTCGCTCTAATATCTATTTATTTCCGAATAAATAATACACTTTCGTAAGAGCAAACAATATTAAGCCGTTCACGTGATAGTCGTCGCCGCGGGTCGGTTTGTTATTATAATATTCAAGATCATCCCTGATGGAAGCGTTTTTGCATACTTTATTAATTCCGCTGTCTTTCGTTATTCCGATCTTTAATCTTTTTACGGCTTTGTCAACTATTGAAATAAAACTTTTATCTATCCACTCTTTATTAATACACGGAGCAATAGCGTAAGTAAATTGAGCACTGCAGGAAGTTTCTGTTTCGAAAGAAAGCTCTGGATGATCAATATACTGATGCCATAATCCATCTTTCTAGTCCTGTGAAAATGAAGCAAAATTGATTATCTATTACAAACGACTATGAAATAGCACCAGAAAAAGTGGTTGATATATATATAAACAGATGGCAAATTGAAAAACTCTTTACGAGATTTTAAAAAAATCCCACTTAAATATTTTCTTGGCGGCAATTAAAATGCAATTGAAATACAAATTTGGGTTAGCCTAATAATTCAACTAATTATGTTAGTTATTCAACGCAGAATAAAGCGGAAATGGGCTTACTCTAATATGGTTTCTATTGTCAGATACCACTTAATGACTTACATAAACTTGGTTAAGTTTTTAGAAAATCCTAAAGCTGATTGGAGTTTTTTTAACACCGAAAAACAATGAGTAATTGCTGCTTTTCAACTAATGAGAGGTTCTCTTTAGAATATTTTATGTTTTGCTCAGGTAATTCTATTTTGTAGCTTTTGTTATGTTCCCAAAATCTTTATCGGATAGTACTGAAAATTAATAATTATTATTATTTAAATGATTCCGTAACAAATTGCTGAGCATAATATTTTGCTGTTAGTTCCTCACCGGTAGATTTAACAATTAAACTATTCCAAGGATATAAGGCGCCGTACGAGAAAAACAGATTCTTTAAATATTCACCTACATCAGATTTGCCAACAAAACTTTCATTTTTTACATTGTCGGATTTCAGCACTTTGGTTGTGATAAAAACATATAGTTGTGAAGCAAGTAGTTCGCCAAGCATATAGTTATGATAATAAGCGGGATACAGAGCTACATGTATTTTTGATGCCCAGTCCGGTTCATTTCTTCCTTCCGGTTTTTTTAATAGCTGGTATTCTTCAACTAATTTCCACCAGAGATAATTTAAATCTTGGTCAGGGTTTGAATACATCTCTCTTTCAAACCGGTACATTACTTGTACCCAGCGGCTGAATGTAAGCTGCTCTAATCTAAGTGAATTGCAGCACTCGGCATTAATTTGATCTTTCTCTTCTTCTGAAATGCCGATCATTTTAAAGATCCATTCGGGATTCTGAGCAAATCGTCCAAACATCATTGCTATTGCTTCAGTGGTAAGAATATGAGCGTGACTTCTTAACTGCCAAGGTAATTTTGGGGATACAAGTTTATCATAAACTGCATGTCCAAATTCGTGCAGCATCGTTGACATCCATTTCTGATTTGGTTTGATGTTGCACACAACCCTTACATCGCCGTTGCGGTCAATATCCATACAGTAAGCATGCTGGTATTTTCCTTCTTTCTCATAAAGATCACTATTTTCAAGAATATCATCAATACTCAGATTGATCCCGTTAAAATATTCCTTTGTTAACTTGGCAATATTTTGATCTTTATAATATTTATCTAGATCAACGTTGTATATCTTCGGTCCGAGCTGAAAGAATTTATCCTCATAATGCCAGGGCATTAATTCGCTTTCTCCAACGCCGAGCTTGTTCGATAAATAATCATCCATTTCTTTTTTAAGTTTTCCGAAACCCTCTTTTGTTAAATCGTTTAATTCATCAAATAATTTGTCAAGATCTTCACTGTTCTGCTCGCTGAGTATAAGGGACATTTCGTGGTAGTTTTCATATCCCAGTTCCCGCGCCCCTTTGTTGCGTAATTTAACCAACTTGATAACATCATCAGCAACAATTTGACCTATTTCCTTGCTTGCTTTCCAAGTTTCCTCAAGTTCTTTGGGATCAGTTGATTTTTCCAATATTTCATCAATTTCATTATCAGTTAATTGTTTTCCATTAACTTTGGGTCTGTATGTGGAAAACTTCTGCTCAATTTTTGTAGAGAGGTTTATTATTTCTTCGTGAAGTTTCTCATCAAATTGATTAGCGGCAAATTCATTGTATATTAAATCCAACTCTCTTTTCAATACCGGGTCTTTGATCTTATCCGATTCCTTGAATTTCTCTAGCTGCCTGAACATTTCTTTGTTTGAGTAATATTTACTTATCTCAATCTGGTAAGCGGCAGATCTTTCATAATCAGATTCTTTTCCGCTTATGGAAGCATCAAAATATGATAAGTTAACTTTTTTTGTTAACGGGTCAATTTTAGCGTAGTATTCTTGTAGCAATTCTATTAACTGTTCTTCCATAAATTTTCCATTAAAATTAAATTAAACCTAATCAGATTTGAGATATTATAAAGAATTCCAATAATCAATTGCCCTAAAAAAACAATAATAAGATATGTTAAATTTTTAACAGATCTTCATCTCTTACAAGAAGAAGTATTGCAGACTG
Organism: Ignavibacteria bacterium; assembly: GCA_003233295.1. The sequence goes on from QILJ01000221.1 coordinate 11,458, forward strand.
CGGGACAATAACTAAACGATCACCATCAAGTTCAATTTCTATTGCATCATTCTTCAAAAACAATGCCTGATCTCCTTCACTTGCCTGAAGAGGAATGTACTTTGTTGATTTAGCCGTTTCTTTCCACGGCTCATCATCAGATTGAGATGCAATAGGATAACCCGGACCAACTTTTAATACATAACCACTTTGTACTTTTTCCTTTTCAATAACATTAGGAGGAAGATATAAACCGCCTTGCGATTTTTTGCCTCCTTCGTGTGGACGAATTAAAACCCTATCACCGACAATTATTATTTTATCAGTATCAACCAAATTAAACTCAATGATTATTTTAATTACAAATTTACAATTATTTTAATTTTATATAAAGGGAATTAGGATTGGATGAAACGATCACTTTAAAAGCAAATAGCACACAGATTTATTATTAAAATGACTAAAAACTAAGTTAAGTAGTGAATTAATATCTAAAATCAAACATTCTGCATCCAGCTTCAAGTTTATGTCTTCTGTTTTTTCTTCTTTGCAGCAGGGAAAAGAATGTTGTTTAATATCAATCTGTATCCAGGTGAGTTTTTGTGCAGACTTAAATCAGTCGGGGGATCGCCGACGGCATGCTGATAATCCTCTGGATCATGCCCTCCGTAAAATGTGAAAGTTCCTCTTCCGTATTTTCCGTAAATGTATTTAACTTGATTGGTTCCGGCTCGCTCGCCTAAAATATAAACGGTCTTCTTTATCAGTTCTTTTCTGAACATAGTTGTCTGCCCCATAAATCCGCGGATAACATTAACATGATTCTGTGTGAGCATAGTCGGCACTGGATCGTACTTAGCAGAATAATCAAAAAGAGTGAAATAATCATTGTTCTGATTACCTATCTCAATCGGCTGGATATCAATATTGCTGTATTCGTAAACGTAAGGATTCATCTCAAGTTTGAAATTCTCGAATGCAAGCGTATTCGAAAAGTCAAGTTTTTGCTGTGCATCGGGGTCGGGTGCATCACCATCGTACATTTTATCTACAATATCAACATTCATTGCGGCAAGAGCAATATCGTAAGTATCAGTTGCCGAACACATTGCAAAAAGGAAACCTCCCTCGCCGATATAATTTTTAATGGTCAGTACAACAGCTTTTTCCATTTCTGATACTTTTTTAAATCCAAGTTTTTTTGCTTCGTTTTCATAAAGCGCCTGCTGCTGAATATACCACTGTGCCCCTCGGAAACTTGCATAAAATTTTCCGTATTGCCCGGTAAAATCTTCGTGATGCAGATGAAGCCAGTCGTACTTTGAAAGATCGCCGCGCAGTATCTCTTCTATCCATATTTTATCGTACTTCACTTCGGCGTAATCCAGCACTAGAGTAACGGCATCATCCCACGGCAGGTAACCGTCTGGAACAAAGACCGCAATTTTCGGGGCTTTCTCCAAGCGCACTACTTCCATATTCTGATCTTCACTCTGTACAAAAGAATAAATATCAACCACATCCGAGCCTGAAACGGTTTCAAAACTTACACCTTTTAGTCTGCATTTCATTGCAAGCTCGTCGGAGTAATCAAGCATGAAAGAACCGCCGCGATAGTTAAGCAGCCA
>QILJ01000185.1 GCA_003233295.1 Ignavibacteria bacterium
TTGAATGCTTTTCCCAGCTTTTCCCACCATCTTTTGTAATTTTAATATACGATTGATGTTCAGGAAGTGATTCTCCTACAATCCAACCATGGAGCATATCAATAAATTGAATATCATCACCTCTCATAACAATACTATCACTTAGTTCCCAAATAGCACCACCATTTAAAGTCTTCCAAAGGTATCCATTTGCTCCAGAGAGCCACCACGCATAACTCTCATCAACAAAAACCCCTTTAGTTGTATTGTAATCACCAGGTGGTTGAAAAACAGGATTTACCTTAAACCACTCCTGGGATAAAAGTGTAGTGTAAAATAAAAACAAAATAATAAAAAAAGTTTTTTCCACGACATTTCCTTCAAATAATTAATAATAGAACCTTATTTTAAAAGAATCATCTTCTTTGCTTGTATATAATTCCCTTTACCATCCGGTGTATTAACTTGCAGTCTATAAATGTATAAACCACTTGTTAGCTCGTTTGCATCAAATGGAATTTCATAATTTCCCGCTGATTGTTTTTTGTTTACAAGTGTTGCTACTTCACGACCAAGGATATCGTAAACAATAATTTTCACGTTTGACATTTCACTTTTCACGGTTACTGGAATGGAATATTTTATTGTGGTACTTGGGTTAAACGGATTCGGATAATTTTGCTCTAGCTTAAATTCCGTTGGAACTGGAGCAGCATCTGATATACCGACAACCGTTTCGCCAGCAAACTTCAAAAGTTTACCTCCACCGGCTCTCAAAGGCAAATTAAACGTTGCACCGGAGTAGCCATTTGCAAATTCAACTTGTTTCCATTTGTCTTCTTCAACATTAAATACTTGTAAGCTGTCCAGAATATAATTGAGAGTTACTTGAGTATTTACCGTATCATTGTAATTTTTATTCATAAGCATGAAATAATCTTCATTATCATCTTCATCTTTAAAGTATCCAACAACAAGATCGGCATTGTTAGAAACAGATTTTACAATTCCATTAGGCGGCAGCATCCATGAGCTTTCATTGGTAATGGTATGATAAGCGCCTGTTGTTGTTAGGTGCAGCATTATCTGTTATACTTTGGATTGACGGATATATTATTTCTCTGTCGGGATTCCCTGTTACGCCCCAATCCAAATGCCAATGAAACCAGATCAATGCATGAACTCCGTATGTTAAGGAAGAATAGACCAGCCATCTATGCTCAGACACACTAGGCGTTCTCCAATTCAAATGCTCTTCAACTGTTCCGTTTGTACCAATTGCTTGAATAATATTACAGAAAGGAATATCATATTTAAGCGCATATTCTCTAATTATTTTCAAATTACTGAAGTAACTAGCCGCTTCGTCATATCCGTTAAAAAAATTATAACGATCATAGCTAAGTAGTTCAAGTTTAGCTGTCTGCAAAAGTTCATCAATATACTCTCTGTACCCTTTCCCGCTTGGCCAAATGTTTACAAAGCTTAATTTAGTTGGGTCTTTTTTTCTGATTCGTTCAATCACTTTTCCAATATTAGGAAAGGCCTGCTTATGAGGTTCGTCGCAGATATGATATCCAAGCAGATTCGGATCATCCTTATACTTATCAACAACTGCATCCAATGTCTGAAGCATTTCTTCCGTTACATCCGGAGGAGTCTCTTTATCGGGAGCGCGTAAATATAATCCGCCAATAATCGGTGTGACCAGCAGAAAATATTTTAATCCAAACTGGTGGACCTTCTGTATAAGAGCGTTGTCATCCCTAACCCAAAGAGCGTTGTCAAAGTTTGCATTTTTATAATATGAAAAAACAGTATCCTCGTAAGGAGGACCATACCATGCATAAGGGGGTGACCAAGCGCTTATTAAAAATTCATCCGGTTCCCAATATTTATCCGTAACATTCATCGAGAGCACTTTTACAGTTGTATCAGTCTCACTAAATAGTTTTAAAGTTATATCATATTCTCCAAGGTTGTCAAACATTATTGTCCAGTTTAGAGTATCCGTAACTTCTCTGAACAAAGTGCCGTGATTATTCTCCAATGAACCGTTCACTAAAGTTACTCCTTCGGGAAGTATTAACTTACTTCTGAATTGTGCTTCAACATCCCCTTTATTCATTACTGTTGCGAAAAGAGGGATATCCACATTTTGTTTATAGATAGTTCTGATAGGAGTGAAATTTGTTATATCCGCACTGGGTCCTTTGCGAATGATTCGGATATAATCGATCTCGACTTGTGATCCGACTTCAGGATTGAAATCGAGGCGCATGATCTGTGTGATCTTTCCCGTCCAATGTTGATCGAGAAAAACAGGAAGTTCAAATTCTTGAAATGTCGAATCTCTGTTTGTGAAAAATTGTCTATAACCCCAAGCGCCGGTATCATTGTACCACATAAATTTTCCTGAACTAGCTCCCGGAATTTTCAATCTGATTTGGACATAACCATAATCCGCAGCTTCTAGTTCAAAAGGTTCACTTCTCAAAGATGGAAAAACATTTGCCACCGTTGCTTTTAAGTAACCATTTTCAACTACAGAATCTTTAAAATTGGCACTTAGGATTATCCCTTCAAAATTCCCATCCTCATTGAACTCCCACGATTTTCCTATCTCTTGTGCATTGAGTTGAATTGTAAAAAGTATAAAATAACTAACGATTAATATTTTAATAATTGTTTTACTTTTCATTTTTGTTTTTCACCTATTATTCCTTTATCAATTAAACAACTTGATACTTATTTGAGTCATTCCCGAATGCTTCTATCGGGAATGACATATCCAATTTTAAAAAGATTTATTGTCACTTAGCTCTTAATTACTTAAAATGTTTTCTGCAATTTCTGTTTTATTATTTCCACCTTTTTGTATATAAACTTTTAATTCCTTTCCGCCGCCGGCTTGAAAATATAAGAGTTCAACTTTATGTAGTCCTTTCCGGAGTGCAATTTCACCGGATTTTTCGTAAGCTCCATGCAGTCCGTCATTATCAACAACAAGTTTATCGTCAACAGATAATCTGCTTCCATCATTGGATAAAACACTGAACGAGTAAACATCTGTGCTTGGGACTTTAATATACCCTTTATAAATAAGACCAAACTGCTCCGGTAATTTTTCATCATTAGAAGGAAAAACAAATTTTGCTACTTTCCCTTTCTGTATTGGAGTTAAATTTTGAAGTTTTAATACAGATTTGATTGGTTCGGAGATTTTATAATATTCAAAGCTCAATCCCTTATTCTGTGTATTTACTGTAACCGGATCACGAGGTTTTTCTTTTACGTAATGTGATTCATATACCGGGCTGCTTTTCCCGTCGGGTGCGAACTCCTTAACTTTAAATACCGTTGACTCAGTTACTTTAATTGGTTTAGTATACAGTAAAGAATTTTGCGTAGGTTCACTTCCATCGGTTGTATAACGAATTTCAGTATTCTTCTTTCTCGAAACAATATTAACCGTTGCATCATCAATAAAAACACGATTATAGCTCAACCCCTCCAAACTAGGCCAGCGATAATTTACTCCAAGTTCATCAAGCCGCACATAATGCTTCTCCATTCTATCCAAGAAATTATCCAAATTCCGTTTTGCTTTTGGTGACCATGCAACTTCTGCAAGTGCACACAATCGCGGCAAAGTCATATATTCAGCTAACTCCGGTGTATCAATATATTCCGTCCATTGATTTGCCTGGACTCCCATAACATATTTTTGTTCATCAGAATTCAGTTCTTCAGGAATTGGCTCATAGCTGTAAACTTTTTCCAAAGGTAAAAAACCGCCGATCGCAAGCGGCTCACTTTCCGGCTGTCCTTGATGATAATAATCAAAATAGCAGTAGTCGGTAGGTGTCATTACAACATTGTGTTTCTGCTTTGCAGCGTTTATGCCTCCTTCAATTCCGCGCCAAGACATAACAGCCGCATTTGGAGCAAGCCCGCCTTCCAGAATTTCATCCCAGCCGATTATCTGTCTTCCCTTTGAGTTAAGGAATTTTTCAATCCGGGTAATAAAATAACTCTGCAATTCATGCTCGTCTTTTAAGCCTTCTTTCTTGATACGCGCTTGATCCTTCGGACATTTTTCCCATCTTATCTTCGGCGCTTCATCACCGCCGATGTGAATATACTTTGAAGGAAAGAGGTCCATCACTTCCGTTAAAACATTCTCGAGAAAGGTAAAAACAGAATCATTGCCAGCACAATAAATATCATCCGAAATACCCCATAAAGTACGCACTTCAAAAGGACCTCCGGTGCAGGAAAGTTCCGGGTATGATGCTAAGGCTGCAACAGAATGCCCCGGCATTTCAATTTCCGGCACAACCGTTACAAATCTATCTCCTGCATACTTTACAATTTCTCTTATCTCATCTTGAGTATAATAACCGCCGTAGCGTTTATTGTCAACCTGATCTGTCCTCCCTATCTGTGTCCCTTTTCGCCATGCACCAATTTCTGTTAAACGCGGGTACTTCTTTATTTCGATACGCCAGCCTTGGTCTTCTGTTAAATGCCAATGGAATGTATTCAGTTTGTGCATCGCTATATAATCGATATATTTTTTTATAAATGAAACAGGGAACATATGACGACCAACATCGAGATGCATCCCGCGCCATTTGAATCTGGGTTTGTCTTTTATTTCCACGGCTGGAATTGACCAGTTCACATTTGCAGCGATCTCGGAGCCATAGACTTCCGCTGGTAAAAGTTGGAGTAACGTCTGAACACCATAAAAAAGTCCGTGCGGTGTTCCTGTTAGAATCACCTCGTCCTTGTCGCTCTGAAGAGTGTAGCCTTCATCCCCCAGAGATGGATCCAAATTCTTATCAGTAAATATTATTGAATTTCCAGGTGCAGTTTCTCCGTCAGCTTTTGTTACTTTGAATGAAAACCCGCTTGCAGAATTGAATTGCTCAACAAAATAGTCAGCAACATCTCTCACTTTAGGATCATCCGAATCAATAATGATCTTAGTAGATTCATTAATTCCGAACTGACCGCTGTTAACATTGATATCTTCCGGTTCAGGGATTATACTGAGTTTAGAACCGTTACCTCCGCATCCGGCAATAAAAAGTAAAGCCAACAAAATAATTAGTAATTGTAATGCACTTTTAAATTTGATTCTCATTTTATTCGCTCCATTTTTAAAATGTATAATTTATTCAACTATTTCTGCCATGCTTTATCAACATACCAGTATTTCCCTAATCTGGAAATCTGTATCGCTGCTTTATATTTTTCATCCTTTGATTCAACTGAAATTGTCTCTTTGGAAGTGATAACTTTTTGATGATCGGAACCATTAATAAAGGCTTCTTCAAGAACTCGTCCATCAAAATCATAACCGGTTTTAATTCCTAATAAGCTCAAAACCGTTGGTGTAATATCAACAATTCCAGCAGGATTTTTGACCTCAATACCTGACTTAAAACTTTTTCCCCAAGCAATAAGAGTATTATTTATACATGCCTGACTAATATTTCCATGTCCACCCTTTTCTTGCAGTTTACCAGACCTGCCATTTGTAACGACAAAAGAGGTTCCCGAAACACCATATTTATTTTGATCAGATGTCCAACGAAAATTGAAAAGAATATCCGGTTTTCGTTCTAGATGGTCAGCGTGGATAAGATCCAATGAAAACGTACCTTCAACAAAACCGTATGGATCAACTACATTATTATTATCTGTTGAAGCCTCTGTAAAAACAGCTCCTGTCCAGCGTTTACTTTGTAACAGTTTCACCATCTTCTTAATTATGTTTTTATCATGATCTTTTACATGCAGTAATTGAGTTTCACCGCTTGAAGCAATTACATAATCATCGGGATTGATTCCACCGTTTTTAAAAGTTTCCCTAATGTTTATTGCGTTAACATCTGTATTCATTCCATGATCTGATGTAATTATAATATTTGCATTTTCATACAAACCCAATTCTTTCAGCTTTGCAATTAGCAGACCAACGTACTTATCATTATTTTTTAGCGCCCCGATGTATTCTTTGCTGCCGGTTCCAAATCTATGTTGTGAATGGTCGGGCTCAGTAAACCAGTTATAAATAACTTCCGGTTTAAGTGTGGGAAGAACATAATTTAGGAGTACATTTTCTGTCCAATCAACTGAGGTGTTAGAAGTAAGATCACCGTTCTTTGTTGGAGGCTTGCCGAATTGTTCTAAAATTACATTTCCAATTTCTTTTGGAATTGCCGGATGATCACCGTTATCAATTTCTGAGCTGATTAGGTATCCACCATTTTGCTTTGCATGGTGATTCAGCAGAAATACGCTGCCAGGCGATCCGGAACTTATTGCTGTATATTTTACATTATTCTTGTGGAGTATTTCTCCAATAGATTCTACTGATAGGAGATTACCCTTTTTTAACGAATCAATGCTTATCAGATTTTTATAATCCGATGTGGAAACTGAACTTGAAGAATTGAACTCTTTTATATAAATACTATTGCTCATTATTCCATGCCTACCCGGATAATACCCGGTTGCCAGTGAAGCAGAATTTACACGGGTTACTGTTGGAATTGCCGAATGTGAGTTCGTGAAATTAACTCCATCTTTTTTAAGATGAAAAAGATTCGGCATAACTTCAGGCGTAATGGCATCTGGACGCAAGCCATCCATTATTAGAACAATTGTGATAGAGTTTTTATTGTTTGGTTGAATTTCATTTTGACCATTGTTATTAGAATAAAATAAGATCAACCAAATAAACGAAAGAAATATTACTTTTCTCATAAACGTTACCTAGAAGTACTATTATGATTTTATATAAAATCTTATAAATAGCGTATTAAGAGCAAATTATAGATTAAAATAATTTTGTTATAAAATTAGACAATCGTTTGTCTGAATGCAAAAAAAATTTTAATATAACTTAATTTTTACGCTTCCCTTTATTAATTCATCAGCATTTAGCTGCACAATAACCAATGCTATTTCTTTACAAGAAATAGCACTAAAAATATCATGCTAGTCAGACAAGTGTGGAAATGACACTCATTTTTCAAGTTGGAATACGAATTATTCAATTTCGGATCAATATCCAACCAATACATTATATTCTGATATAAATTTTTCGTTTATTAAGCCAATAAGTAATATACCATAGAAAATACCATGTGAGAATACCCAAAATTATATTTGCTGATAATTCCCCCATCCAGTCAAACAATCCGAAAGTAAACGGTTTAAGTATATGTGCTATAAACTTTCCACCGCCAACGTGTGCAAACAAATAAATGAACAAAGGATTCAAACCAACAACAACAGCAAATTGTATCCATTTTTTATAATTCAACATGTCAATTGTCCAATAAAAGAATGCAAAAGTAAGCAGTGCCCATCCACCGCTAACAAAAACAAAAGAACTAGTAGATATTCGTTTGATTATTGGTGTAATAGAATCTAAACTATATCCCACAGCAAGTCCAATCAATCCGCCAATAATCATAGTTTTCAATATCTCTTTTTTAGGTTTATCACTTAAAAGCATTTTACCAATAATTACGCCCCAAATTGTATGCGCAGTTGTTGGGATAGCGTTGAATGAAACCCAATGCCCACGTGATAATTCACCGGAGATCAGCATATCAAACCATGCACCGAAATTATGATCAGGTATAAATGGCTGGTTAAATCCAGGTACCCAGAATGTTCTGTATAGTAATTCGCTAATGACTAGGAATCCAATACTTACAATCAACTGTAACTTTATTGATTTATTCCTTAATAAAAAAGCGACCAAATAAGTAACTGAAAGTTGTGCTAAAACGTTCTGGAAACGAAATACAATTCTTCCAGGACCAATACAATATAACGCCCATCCAAGGAACAACATCAAAGCTGAACGAATTAGTGCATGTTTAAATACCGCTTTATCTGTACTTCCTTTTCTAAGCCGGTTCCTTTCAGAAAATGGAATTGCAACCCCTACAATAAACATAAAGTAAGGTTGAACAAGATCCCAGAAATGAAGTCCGTGCCAATTGTGATGATGAAATTGTTCACCGATAAAACCAATGATCGTCCCATTAAACGTTGGGTCAATCAGATAGTGAAATAGTCCGGCAAACTCACCAATTAATAAAAACATTGTAAACCCGCGGAAAGCATCTAATGATAATAAGCGTGAACTCTTTTTCTTTTCCTCAGTTAAACTGTTAGTCATATTCACCTCTTTGAATCAAAAATTATTTTTTTGGAAAATAGTTATACTCTTCCTTTAAAGGAAGTAAGTCAATGGTTTCCTTTTTCAGTCGATTTGTTTTTCATTTTGTGATTTTCTTATTTGCTTTGATTATTTATAAATTAATTCCAAAAGATCTTATTTTTAACGAATTGGAGTCAACTTAAGAGTTTTTGAAACTATATGAATAGTATATGTTTTCTTGCTCTTAATTCTTAATCCTAATCTTTTTCCAAAGTAAGATAGATTAAGAGTTAAGAGTAGGATTAAGAATTTATATACATATTTCCCTACTGTAAAAACATCATCTTCTTTGTGCTGATAAAAGAGCCAGCTTTTAGACTATATAAATAAACTCCGCTGGAAACTTTTACACCATTATCATTTTTTCCATCCCATAAAACTTGATAATTATCAGATACCTGTTCTTTATTCACAAGAGTTGCAATTTCTCGACCAAGGATATCATAAATTTTTAGAGTTACATTTTGTAGAGGATGGGCATGCCCATCCCCTACAAATATTGAATACTTTATTGTTGTACTTGGATTAAACGGATTTGGATAATTCTGTTCTAACTTGAATTTAGATGGATAGATTTCCTCATCCATAATATCTGTAACAATCCTCGGATAGAAATATAAATGAGGATGCAGTCCTTCACTAAATGTATAGTAGCCCGATGAATCCGGCGCCCAGCAGATGCCCTCGCCATTGGGTTCTTTTACATAAGGTAAAACTTTTGGGATTTTTGCTAAAGTTTCTTTAATAGATTCATTAAGATTTCGATACCAATAATATACATAATTATCATCTTTGATCAAGATCTCTTTTCCGCTATCCGAGATATCTGCAGCATTTGCTTTGCTGCGAAACGCTAAAGTATCCACAACTTCCAACGTATCAACTATCCAATCGGGAACCCAATGGAATGAGTCTGGTTTCGTGGCTCGAAAAACTCTGGTAACATCATCCTTAAGAACAACATACACATCATTGTTCAAAGGATCAATCATAAGTGATTCTGCATTGTATTTTACTCCATCAGGATATTTGAAGACTAACCTAGTTACACCCTCAAGAGTAGTATCAACTGGTGCTTGACTAGAATCAACATCTGGTTCTACAATACGATAAATACTTTTATAAGTTCTATTACGACCGTTGTCGCCAAAATCTCCTATGTAAATGTAATATTTATTTTCAGTTGGTCCGGGACCAATTGAAATATCTTCCCAATCTACATTTGATAATCCATTTATTTTGTAGCTGCCAAGATCTTTGCCTGTTGTACTGAAAGCATAAATTTTATTCTCACCACCAGAATCATTGAATGTCCAAAAAACTCCAGGATTTTTACTGCTTGCTTCAATTCCCGAAGCTTCGTTAATTTCATTCGATTCAATTGTTCCCATATCAATTCTACTTCCGAATTCTTGTGACAGAACCGTTGTGAAAGTAAAAACAAGAATTAATATGATAGTTTGAATAATTGTGTTCTGCATTTTGGTAGTTCCCCTATTTTTTGCAGTTATACTTCTGAATGATTTATTTACTTACTTTCCCCAGGGAACTGCTAAGCCAAGTTCTTCTGGTGAACGTGGTATATAGTATAATTCAAATTTCCACCAACTGTAGCCGTGCATTGGCGAGTCAGATAAATAAAGAGTAACAGTATAATCATTTTCTTCAGATGGCTGCTCTAATACAAACGGTCCAAACGATCTTGATTGAATATCAACCGGTATAACTGTATAATTTTCAGCGGGTAAATCTGTAGAAAATTTCTCGCTTGTTTCTAGTATACTATCGTAACGTAAATGTTCAACCTCTATTTTATTTCCCTTAACTTTGAGCAGATCGCGTCCATCTATTCTGCCTTGCCAATAAACAACTTTTACAGCTTCGTCTTTATATTTCTCAAGTACTTCAATATATTTTGCCTGCTGATCATCTATCAATTTATTTATTCCGGCATCATCGGGAGCATTTGCAAGTATTTCCCCAGCCCTCTCAACATCTTTCAATGCTTCTTTTATGTTAACTTGCAATTGCTCAATACCATCCAGCCTGTAAACGAAACCGGGTACATTTCTGAATGCATGCATCGCATTATTTAACATTTCCGAATATTGCGTTAACTGTTTTTTATTTTCGTGAGTTGGATTTTCTCTGTATTGAAAGTAACTGATCATCGCTTTGACGTAATAATTATTAACCTCGACTAACCTATATGTCATTTCAGCATTATTTTTTATCAACTCTTTTTTCTTTTGGCTGGATATTTTTGCTAGAGATCTTGCAGCAACGTTCCTCGCATCATCAGCTAACTTTAACCCATGATCAAGTTCCATATATGTCTCTTCAATCCACGGGCGACAGCGCAGATAAATGTTGTAAAGGAACTCTATATGCTTACGTCCGCTATCTAGATTTGGCAGCCCTTTTGCAGGGAAAGTAGTCAACCTTAAATGAGTTAATGATGCAAATTGTCCATGTGCAGCAGGCGCTATATACATTCCATATTTATATATCCGCGGAGTAAGCATTAGAAGTTCACCCAAGTCATCAGCAGTTTCTGTTCCAAAGTTTATCGCAGCAAAGTCATGTGCAATCTCTTTTACATCCATATTGGGTTCCCATGTAAGCCTGTAAACAGTGTAAGCTGTTAAAGCCCAAGTATCCCAACCCTCAATTGGCTGTGAGCCGAAGTCGGCACCTACACAATTACTGTTTTCAACAGACAAATATGTTTTTAAACCTCCTTGATAATAGGTTCCGGGGAAAGTTGGCAGAATACCGCAATTGTTATTGCCATGATAATTAAGCGGTGATAACAAAACGATCATATTATGCGGTGTCTGGTTAAAGGTTGGATTATATGGTTGATGAAAATATCGATCGGTTGTACTCATGTATGGCGACATATATAAATTTTTCACTGGAATATCTTCAGTGAATATTTTCTTATAAACCTCAGCCATAGAATGCTGTTCATAGGCACTGGTAACCCAAGTGCGCTGATAGTAAATTTTATCAAACTCTCCCACTACAACTTCATAGATCTTTTTTACCCATGTTCTGTAACGTTTAGCTAAACTCCAGTCGCTATCTCCGGCATGCATTACATCAAATGCTTTGAAGTTGCCGCCAACTCTTGTCGCTTCTCCAGTACGTTGTCGAACACCATCAATTTCGGGCATTGCTTTTAATAACCGTCTATATTTAGCTTGAACTGCTTTCCAAAATGCAGGGTCTTCCGGATTAAGTGTTGCTCCAAATTCTTTTATAAGTGTTGGATGATATGAAAACTCATCTTCATAAACAAAATATTTCAGATGTAAAGAGTGGGCATAGTCAATCAGTTTTTTTAACTCTTCCCTGTTCTTTTTATTTTCTGTTCTCTCAGGTTCTGCATCCCAAGGTACAAGTTTATTGACAGTATGACTTCCCCAAACCCAAGTAGCCCCGTTGCGCAATGCTTGTCTCATTAGGGACTTTGAGCCGCCACCAGAGAAACGGATTTTAAGCGCCGGTTCTCGTACTGTATTTATATCAGGAACATTTCCGGTTACTTTCAACCTGTCATAAATCCAGAAAATTCCATAAGCCTCGCCCAATATTGAGCCTCCAGAAACAACCATTACTTTTCTACCATCAATAGATTGGGTAATAATCTCATAGCCTTGATCGCAACTAACTCCTTTCAGAGTCAACTTTTTCTTTTTAACTAACGATTTTGTAAGTTCATTACGCTCAGGTGCACCAACAAGAATTGTGTGATCATACTTCTCTTTAGTATTTGTTGTTTTAATAAACTGTATGCCAATTGCTTCTCCTGCTTTATTAAGATCGTCAATTGCAACCTGTATTGTTTCATCAGAAGCAAGCGGCTTATCTAAAACGATATGCCATTTTTGGTTTTCACCCGCAAAAAGCTGCACTACTGAAATTAGTACAACAATTATTATCAAAATAGATCTAGTAGTTATTGATTTCATATTGACATGTCCCATTGTATAATTCCCGAAGGTTTTAGACTAAATTAGTAAATATTTATGGATAGTTATTGTAAATCCAAATTATCCAAAAATCATTTATATTTAATGGATCTAACAATACCCTTTGAAGTTAAAGTTCAACTCCTTTTGGCGTAATCCAAATAGAGCCATCATAATCTAGTATTGATAGATTACCGCATGATGAGGTAATCATTCCATTTTGATAAATTCGGTTAATTACCTCTAAAATTTCATCACGTGGGTGTAGGTATTTTATTTTCATTTTAATATTATTACTGTGTGTAAGGGATAGTTCCACTTTTATCTACAATATAACCCCATTGTTTAATATACTTCTCAGCGGGTAAAAATTTATCGTTTGTTTCCAACAATTTCTGATTCAGATCTTTGTCAAGTTGGACTCTCAGTTCTGAAAAATCAGGATTATCAATTAAATTATTTTGCTGATAGGGATCAGCCACATTGTCGAAAAGCAGCCAAGGACCATCCAGCTTTCGAACATAGGTATATTGTTTAGTTCGGATACCTCTGCATTCAACTCCCCCGTTTTTTCTGAGCCATTGCCCAAATGGAGATATCGATAAAATCAATGCGATATTATCATCAATTTCCTCTTCACCTTTTATATATTTTGAAAAATCATCTCCCTCAATTGATTTTGGAATATTGATATTACACAGTCCTAACAAGGTTGGCAAAATATCAGGGGTACTAAATGGTGCTTCTATTGTTTTATTATTTTCTCCAAGAATTTCAGGATAACGTAATAAGAAGGGAACAAGTATTGATTCATCATATGGTCGCTGTTTCTTTTGCATTCCATGAGAATAAAGCATATCCCCGTGGTCAGAGGTGAAAACAAAAATTGTATTGTCGGCAATACCACTTTCATCAATAGTCTTTAATAACATATCAAGATAACCGTCTAGAGCATTCATATGTGCATAATACCCTCTCAAATCCTTTTCTGCTTTTTCTTTATCTTTCACAGGAACATTTGGACGCAATTGTAATTTTTTGCTCTCATATTTTTTTCTATTCTTTTCCGGCGCTGTTTGATATGGGTCATGTGGAGGTCCCCAGGATAAAACCAAAAGAAACGGTTTATCATCATTAGCATGTTTTTCTATATAATTTTGTGCATCAAGCGTTTGATAATATGCATCATACCCCGGCCATTTTGATGGCAAAGTATCATTATTGGCATAATAAATAGAGTTATTATAATCGTGAGTGCAATCGAGCGCTTTCCAGTAATCAAATCCTTGTCTTCTTTCCGGTGGAATGTAGCATGATCTGCATTGACCATTGAGGTGCCATTTTCCTATATAGGCAGTATTGTAACCGGCGTTCTTATAAATCTTGCCCATAGTATTCGCCTTAGGATTTAAGGGCACATCATTCATAAAAACTCCGTGAGTCAACGGGTATTGTCCTGTAAGTAAACTTGCTCTATATGGGCAACAGACAGGTGTATTGGAAACTGCTGTTGAAAACACTATTGATTCAGCAGCTAGCTTATCAATGGTAGGAGTAATTGCATTAGAATCCCCGGCAAACCCAGTGGCTTGTGCTCTCCACTCATCCGCAAATACATATACAACATTGGGTTTACGCTCAATCTTTAAACCTCCATTATTATCGCTACATCCAATGATAAAAATAATTATTAATAAAATTGAAGGAAATCTTTGTTTTAATTTTATTCTTCTCATTATCAAAAGTCTCCATTAATGTATAGCAAGAAAAGTTAGAATACTTCCTAAAATCTCGGTCATTATTTTTTTAAATGTAAAAATCTTATAGTAAAGTTGTCAAGTTTCACAAATCTCCAAGCTGCTTAAATTGAAATTTTTTAATTGTTGATGGCTCATGTTCTTCTTTCATAATTTGCTTTATCTTTTTAACAACTTCTGGATATTGTTCTGCAACATTCTTTTCTTCTCTTAAATCCTTTTCCAAATCATACAGTTCAATCTCCATATTCCCATCAAAAATGTTTTTACGTATTCCTTTCCATTTACCCATTCTAACAGCTTGCTGCCCTTTATGACTTGGGAATTCCCAATATAAATGATCATGCTTTTGCTGCTGCCGATTTAATAAAGTTGGCTTAAAGCTAATACCATCAACATTTTTTGGGATTTCAACATTAGCAATGTCACAGAGTGTTGGAAGCACATCGTAAAAAGCTGAAATGTGATCACTAGTACTTCCCGCTTTAATATGGTTTGACCAGCTTGCGATCATTGGAACTCTGATCCCGCCCTCGTAAACAAACCCCTTGGTTCTTCCATAACCATTCTTGAACGGTCTTGCGCTATTAAAAAAACTGTAATCAACACCTCCAGTATAAGTTGGACCATTATCACTTGAGAAAATAATTAGTGTGTTTTCATAAATCCCTAATTCTTTGAGAGTCGAGACCAATTCACCGACTTGGGAATCCAGATAGCTAATTACTGCTGCATACGCTGCTCTCGGATATCTGTTCGGGAAATATCCTTTGTCTCCAAGATACGGTTCTTCATCTCCAAATATTTTTCTGTACTTATCTACATATTCTCTTGGAATTTGTAACGGCACATGTGGAAGCGGTGAAGCATAATAGAGAAAGAATGGTTTATCTTTATTTTGTTTGATGAAAGCCAATGCCTTCTCATGAATTTTTTCCGGAGCATAGTCATTCTGTTGAAAGCGTGCATAACATTTTTCATCGTAAGGGTCTGCTCCTTTTTCAAGTTTTGTGTTAGGAACAACCAATTCATTATTCAGAATTATCTTTTTCTCATTCTCCCACAGATGCGGGGGATAAAGATTATGCGCTTGACGTTGACAGTTATATCCATAAAAATAATCGAAGCCTTGAAGATTTGGTCTTCCTTCTGTTAACGGACCGCCTAAACCCCACTTGCCGAAAATTCCGGTTTTATATCCGGCTTTCTGCAGCAATCTTCCGATTGTAATTGTTCCTTTTAGAATAGGACGCTGACCTTCAAGATTCGGATCTGCTGAAGCTTTTGCATAATCCCAAACATCGCCTCTTTCTTTCCATTCATCATTTCCGCGAATGTATGCATGACCAGTATGCTTACCGGTTAATAAAACATCTCGTGACGGAGCACAAACCGGAGAACCGGAATAATACTGTGTAAACATCATTCCATTCTTTGCCAGTTTATCAATGTTCGGTGTTAAAATTTTCTCTTGACCGTAAACGCCAAGTTCACCATAACCCAAGTCATCGGCAAGGATGTAAATAATATTAGGTTTAGTAACTACTTGTTTCTTAACACTACATCCGAATAAAATAATTGATATAAGGACTGAAGCAGTTAAATTCCATTTCATAATTTTCTTACACACTATTTGTTCAGAAATAATATATTTGCCGGTATTACTTGTTCCTCTATTCCCGCACCTTCGTAAAACAGCTCTAACCCTTTTCCACCACCCATTTGGAAATACTCAATTCTTATTTTGTGTATTCCTTTAGTTAGATTAATTTTTCCCTTTTCACCTGCAAAACCATGCGGACCGTCAGCATCAACAACCAGTTTGCCGTCAATGAATAACTTGCTGCCGTCGTTGGAAATTAGGTGAAAAGTATAAGTGCCTTCGGACTTGATGTCAATGTTTCCTGTAAATAGTATCCCAAATTTTTCATCAAGGTTATCAAACTCGTTTAAACTAATATTGTAAACCTTACCAGTTCTTACCGGTTTTAGTTTAGTAAAGTTTGGAAGTCTGCTCCATGCACCGATATAATAATTATAGTTAATACCGTTCTTAAGTGTATCGATAAAAACAATTCTATTGGTTTTTGTAAATCCAGGTTTCATACCCTCTCTGAATACTCTAGCTTTAATAACTGCACTATTACGAAGTATAAACGGTTTAGTAAACAACTTCGAGTTTTCATTAGGCTCACTTCCATCTATCGTAAATCTAATTTCAGCATCTTTTGAATATTGTGAATATTGACGAATATTTATCATAACTGAATCCGGTGAGTATAAAGTTGAATCCGGCGGATCGATAACAGGAATGGAAAGCATAGGAAATTTTAACAGCTTACCAAGTTTTTTTGAAATGAAAGTATATTCTCCTGAAGGGACCTCAAAGTGAACTAGGTTATCTTTAACGTCAACAGGTATAATACTCGGATCATCTGAGCTAACCTCCTTAATGCTATTTGCAGGAATATAAACCGATGCATTTGTATTTGGAGGAATCACAATTTTTAATTTCAAATCTCCATTCTTTAATTCCCAATTGCTTTTTATTTCACCATACACAGAGTGATAAGCTACATTTGCAAAATCAAGTTCATTGATAATACTTGGTTTTATTATTGTATGCTTAAAGCCAGGGTTCTGCGGATCAGGATTAATTCCGCCCAGCCCTTGATAGAACCATGCACAAACACTCCCGAACATCGGGTGACTGTGTGAATCTTTTCCCGTCCAAGTTTCCCACAAAGTTGTTGCGCCTCTCTCAATGTTATAACCGAAACTTGGGTAATCTCTCCTATTCATAACAGTATAGGCAAGGTCGGAACGTCCGTATTTTGTGAGAACTTCAAGAACATACGGTGTTCCCATCATTCCAGTATCGAAATGACCCTTTGCTGTAACTTCTATATTTTTTACAAGACTTTCAAAAACATTCTGTTCAAATTCTTTTGGAACAATATCAAAAGCGAGTGGAAATACATTTGCACCCTGCCATCCAATGGAATAACTAAAATTATTTTTATTGAAGTATCTTTTGTTAAAAGAGTTCTTTACAGTTTCAGCAAGTTTTGTGAGTGATATTTCGTCTTCTGTCTTATTCAAAACTTTGGCAATATTTGACATCAGAGTCAGATCGTAATAATAATAAGCGGAACTGACAAAAGAAGGAGGGATTTCTGTAGGAGTTGGCGGTACCCATTCTCCCAGATTTTTTTCTATTATCAAGCCATCTTTATCAGTTTGTGTGTTAAGATATTCAGCATAATGTTTCATACCCTCATAATGCTTTTCAAGAATTGCTGCATCACCATAATAGAGATACATATACCACGGAATTATTATATAAGCCGATCCCCACGGTGTTCCTCCACCCCCGCTTTGGTATGGAGCTGTATAAGGAACATATCCCGTTTTCTTGTTCTGAGCATCAGCAATATCGTTCAGCCATTTTGTATAAAAACTTTTCATATCAAAATCGTAAATCGCTGCTTGAGCTGATATCTGTCCATCGCCGGTGTAGCCACGGCGTTCACGATGCGGACAATCACTTGGAACTCCGCCATGCATATTATCTAACTGTGTTTTTTTATAATCGGTTAATATTCTGTTAAACAGTTCATTAGAACTTTCAAAAGTCCCTGCTGATTTAACATCGGTATGCACAACTTGACCTACGACATTATCAAATGTTAACGGAACAGGTGAACCGGAAATTTCGACATAACGAAAAGCATGCCAGGTAAATCTAGGTTCCCATTCTTCAACTCCTCCACCTTTAAGAATATATGTATCTGTTTGTTCATAAGTATTTCCGTTATCCTCAAAGAATGTTAACTTTAATTTGCTTCCTCTTTTCCCCTGAACTTTCAACTTAACCCATCCTGAAAACATTGTCCCAAAGTCATAACGATAAACGCTGTTTCTCGGAGTTGATATTGCAATCGGTTTAATTGTCCCTACAACTCTATCTGGTGGGGACATTTGTGCATATAGTTTTCCTTCCGGTGAGCGGAGAACTTTTGCATTCTCCCATTTGCTGTCGTCAAATCCTTTTCTATTCCAACCAGGTTTTTCAAGACGAGCATCATATACCTCTCCGTAATAAATACTATTTTCTACGATTGGACCTTTACTATCTTTCCATGATCCATCACTAATTATGCTCTGTTTTGAACTATTTTTATCTTCTATCTCTATCTGGGCAATGAAGCGCGGCAGATCATAACTCAAAGGGAGATATTCTTCTCTCTCAGACCGGAAGTACCATCCGTTTCCTAATATTACTGCTGCGACATTCTCTCCTAATATCATATGTTTCGTATAAAACACGAGTGGACATGTTTGCTACTCGTTTATCATCGAAACTATTAACTTGTCTTCTATCGTAATTTGTTTGATTGGGTGAAAGGACATGATCCCCAACTTTCTTCCCATTGATATATAACTCGTAATAACCTAATCCACTGATGTAAGCACGAGCATTTTGAATATCATTTTTTATGACAAATTCTTTGCGGAAATACATAGTGGGATTTTTCTGCCTGACTTTTACATTTTGTAATTCTTTTTTCCCGATCCATTTGGCTTTCCACCTGCCTGCCGGCAAGGCAGGATCGGATTTATTGAGCAATCCCATTTCCCAAGATGATATTTCACTCCAAGCAGAAGCTTTATTATTTTGATCCCATATCTTCACTTTCCAGAACACTTTATCGCGAGAGTTTAGTTTCCTCCCTTTATAAACTATTTGAATGGATTGATCAGAGAATACTGTATCAGTGTCCCAAAGGTCTCCGATATTATTGTTTAATTCTTTCAGACTGCTTGCAGCTAATATTCTGTAAGCTTTCTGTTTGAAGTCATTTTTCTTTGTGTTAATTTCCCAACTAATGCGAGGCGCTGTAACGTCTATCCCTAACGGGTTTTCTAAATACTCGCACTTAAGATCAACCACTTCAATGCTATCATTAGCTGAACATGAATAAAAAGCTGCCAAGATGATCAAAAGCATAAATGATGATTTTATAATTTTAATTACTGAATTTATTTTGGAATTTTTCAATTTAACCTCTACTTGTAAATTACTTTTGTTGTTGTTTTATTTGTTATTCACCATTCGATGATAATACTACCTATTTAAAAATTAATACATCAGCCGGAATATATTGTTTTTCTATCTTATTACTTTCAAATAACAGTTCAAGCCCTCTACCTCCTCCAGCTTGAAAGTATTCCAGTTTAATTTTATGTCTTCCCTTATTTAAATTAATCTTTTTATTTTTAAATGAAGATTGATGCAAACCGTCATAATCAATGATTTCTTTGTCGTCTATAAATAATTTACTCCCATCATTTGAACTTAAATAGAAAGTATAACTTCCTCCTTCATTTATTTCTATTTCTCCGGAAAGAACTAATCCAAAGGCAATAGCCAGATCATCGAATTCATCTAAAGAAATATTGAAAACTTTTCCTGATCTTACTGGTCTTAATTTTGAAAAGTCGGGTAGTTTGATCCAGTTACCGAGATAATAATTGTAATGCAAACCGTTTTTAAGTGAGTCTATAAAAACAATTCTATTTGTTTTTGTAAAACTAGGTTTAAATCCCTTTTTAAAAGTTCTTGCTTTGATAACTGCACTTTTTTCAAGTGCAAAAGGCTGTGTATATAGTTCCGAATTCTCATTAGGCTTTGTACCATCAAGGGTATATCTTATCTCTGCATCCTTTGAATACTGACGAATATTAACTAAAACAGAATCGGGAGAAAAAAGAGTCGAGTCAGGCGGATCAATAACTGGAATTGAAAGCATTGGAGTTTTCATCAACTTAGCAATATTTCTGGAAATGAACTGATATTTCCCTGATGGGACTTCGTAGTGTAAGAAATCTTTTTCAACACCAATAAAATCAACGTTCGAATTATCAACACTCACATCATCAATATTACTCCCAGGAACAAAAACTGAAGCAGTTGTATTTGGAGGAATTGTAACCCAAAGTTTAAACTCCCCATTTTTCAATTCCCAGTTGGATATAATTTCACCATAGACTGATGTTCACAAAATCGAGTTCGCTTATTATATTTGGTTTTATAATTGTGTGTTTAAATCCGGGATTCTTAGGATCAGGATTTATACCTGCTAAACCATGAAAGAACCATGCTGTAACACTTCCAAACATTGGATGACTGTGTGATAATTTTCCTGTCCAATATTCCCAAAGCGATGTTGCTCCCCTTTCAATGTTATAGCCAAAACTTGGAAAGTCTCT